>NZ_JACLYY010000005.1:0-244522 GCF_016900595.1 Faecalicatena fissicatena | reverse complement strand
AGGTAGATAGGGCAGAGGTGGAAGTGTGGTAACACATGGAGCTGACTGTTACTAATCGGTCGAGGGCATAACCAAAGAGGTTCGGGTAGAGAATGGATGGAAGATTTCTTGTATGTGGTTTTGAAGGTACATGGTATCTTCAATATAGATGGCCCAGTGGCTCAGTTGGTTAGAGCGCCGCCCTGTCACGGCGGAGGTCGAGAGTTCGAGTCTCTTCTGGGTCGTTGTATGGGGTCTTAGCTCAGCTGGGAGAGCATCTGCCTTACAAGCAGAGGGTCATAGGTTCGAGCCCTATAGGCCCCATTACATGGATGGATTCCCGAGTGGCCAAAGGGGGCAGACTGTAAATCTGTTGGCAACGCCTTCGAAGGTTCGAATCCTTCTCCATCCATTCAGATGTGAAATACATCTGTTGCCGGTTTTGACCGGACAGCCCATGGCACGCCGATGTGGCTCAATTGGCAGAGCAGCTGATTTGTAATCAGCAGGTTATCGGTTCGAGTCCGATCATCGGCTTTCATTTTCTAAAAATTGTTAAATATTGACGCGGGGTGGAGCAGTCTGGAAGCTCGTCGGGCTCATAACCCGAAGGTCATAGGTTCAAATCCTATCCCCGCAACTATGCCCAGATAGCTCAGTCGGTAGAGCAGAGGACTGAAAATCCTCGTGTCACTGGTTCGATTCCGGTTCTGGGCACTTTCTTTTTCTTAAAATTGTATATGGGCGTGTAGCTCAGGTGGTAGAGCACTTGACTTTTAATCAAGTTGTCCGGGGTTCGAATCCCCGCACGCTCATGGGATGAGAGGAAAAATCAGCACTGCGTATCTGCAGTGCTGATTTTTCCTGTATCTGAAATATTTGAGTCAGGGGGAATGTACTATGGCCGACAAAGCCGCATCTGCAACACTTATGACGGACGGTCCTATCTGGAGGCGACTGATTGCATTTGCTATTCCGCTTTTCTGGGGCAATCTCTTTCAGCAGCTCTACAATACAGCGGACTCCGTAATCGTTGGAAATTTTCTTGGAAATAATGCTTTGGCTGCCGTCAGTTCATCCGGAAATCTGATTTTTCTCCTGGTGGGATTTTTTAATGGAATTGCCATCGGTGCGGGCGTAGTTACAGGAAAATATTTTGGGGCTGAGGATGGTGAAAACCTGAGAAAGTCCATCCACACAACGATTGCTTTTGGAGTGGCGTGCGGTATCATTTTGACTATCGTGGGAGTGCTGGCAGCGCCTCGCATTCTTGTGCTCATGGGAACCCCGGATGAAGTGCTGCCCCAGTCTCTAGCCTACTTCCGGGTCTACTTTGCGGGCTCGCTGGCTTTTGTCATGTACAATTTTTTTGTGGGAATCCTGCAGGCTCTGGGGGACAGCAGGCATCCGCTGTTTTTCCTGATCATTTCCTCCTTTACGAATATAGTGCTGGATCTGCTGTTTGTGGGAGGAATGGGAATGGGCGTCTGGTCCGCGGCATTTGCCACGATTCTTTCCCAGTTTCTGAGCGCCTTTCTCTGTCTGCGTCAGCTGATAAAAGGAAATGAGGTGTTCCGGCTGAGGATAAGGGAAATCAGGCCGGATAGGCAGATGTTGAAGCAGATCGTAAAAAACGGAGTTCCGGCGGGGGTGCAGAACTCTATTATTTCAGTGGCAAATGTGTTTGTACAGTCCAACATCAATGCCTTTGGCGCCACGGCAGTGGCGGGATGCGGATCCTATTCCAAGATCGAGGGCTTTGGATTTCTGCCCATCACATGCTTTGCGCTGGCCCTGACTACATTTATCAGTCAAAATCTGGGCGCCAGAGAGTATGAGAGGGCGAAGAAGGGAGCTGTGTTTGGCGCGTTATGCTCCCTCACTATAGCGGAGATTATTGGACTTGCCATCAATCTTCTGGCGCCGGTGCTGATCGGAGCTTTTGGAGGAGGTCCGGAGGCTGTAGGCTATGGCGTCCAGTGGGCGAGGACAGTGACCTGGTTCTATTTTCTGCTGGCTTTCTCGCACTGCATGGCAGGTATCCTGCGGGGGGCGGGCAGGTCTGTGATACCCATGTTTGTCATGATGATCTGCTGGTGTGTGATCCGTGTCAGCTACATCAGTATCGCGGTACGCATCGTTCCTGACATCAGGACCGTGTTCTGGGCTTATCCGCTGACCTGGGCGCTGAGCAGTGTGGTATTCCTTGTTTATTTTCTGAAGTCAGACTGGATCCACGGATTGGAGAAAATGTAACCGACAGGCAGAGATTTACAGAGAAGATATTTATAGAGATAAAAAAACGGGCAGATGTCTGCCCGTTTTTCTGTTCATTCGCTATTCCAATCCAAGCTGTGACTTGCTGGATACGGTGCCGTCCTGGAAGGATACGGAGGCGTTGTCAGAAGCGTTATCTGACGTATTTTCAGTGGTGTCCGAGCGGCTGCCGCTGTCATCAGACGGATCCTTAATTGCCTTTACCACCGCGGCCAGAAAAAGGATTGCAAGGACGATCAGGACAATCCGAAGGCAGCCGCCCTTTTTCTTCTTCTTTTCCGGCTCCTCCATGGTCTCCATAGCCATGGGGGGAGGAGTTTGCTGTCGCGGTGCCTGTTGCCGCGGAGTCTGTTGTCGGGAAGTCCTCGGCTGTGAAGCGCGCTTTTGCGCAGTGGAAGCAGTGCCGCGGGCTTTCTGACCGGTTGTCTGACTGGTTTCCTGATCAGAAGCCTGGCCGTAGTTGTATGGAGACGATGAGTGGATGTCGGAAGGGGAGGGGCGGCGCCTGGCGCTTTGCTTTGCGCCGGCGCGGCTCTCACGGTCCCGGTCCTCAAAATTTCCGAAGCCTTCGTCTGTGTCAGCATTCTTTTCTTCCGGGATGAGCTTGAATTTTTTCCGGCAGTTGTCGCAGAGGCCAAAGCTGGGATCTCTCTGGCTTCTGCGCAGCTCCTGCCCGCATCTTGGACATTTCATCATAATATGTTTTTCCACCTTTCAAAGCGCCGGGAAGTGGCGGTGCATGGATCATCCATTATCCATGGACGATTGATAGCTAATCAATATCGATAAGAAATCAGCGCTGTCCGCGGGATTTCCGGTATACGATCCGGGCCTGCACAAGCAGGTACAGAGGATAGATTAGGCAGAGGGCCGGGAGCAGATAATTTGCCGGGAAGCCCAGCTTCTCAATAAATCCCTGTATCAATATGAAAATAATGATAAGCGGAAGGATATAGGTCAGGTATCCCTTTGTCCATTTTGGCAGCTTCAGCCCCTTTCCGCTGTTTACTTCCTTGTAGTAATTGTCCCATCCCCAGGCGTACCGGCTTGTACAGAACAGAAGGTACAGAAGGGAGCCAAGGGGCAGGAGGGTGTTGGACAGGATAAAGTCCTCCAGATCCTGAACTGTGGAGCCCGCTCCGAAGGGCTGGAAGCCGCTGAGCACATTGAAGCCCAGAGCGCAGGGCAGAGACAGGATCATGATGGCGATAATATTTACGAGAACAGCCTTCTTCCGGGGCCATCCAAAATCCATGGCAAAGGCGATGATATTTTCAAAGACCGCAATGACTGTGGTCAGGGCGGCAAATGCCAGGAACATGAAGAACAGAGCGCCCCACAGGCGTCCTCCGGCCATCTCACTGAAGGTCTGGGGCAGGGTCACGAAGATCAGGCTTGGTCCGCTTCCCGCATCCACGTTGTAGGTAAAGCAGGCCGGGAAGATGACAAGTCCGGACAAAAAGGCTACGGTGGTGTCCAGGATGACTACGTTCAGACTTTCGGAAACGAGAGAGTGCTGTTTATCAATATAGCTTCCGAAGATCGCCAGCGCGCCGATCCCAAGGCTCAGGGTGAAGAAGGACTGCCCCAGGGCAGCGAACAGGATCTCACCGAGAGAATAATTTTCAAGCGCAGTCTTAAAATCCGGTATCAGGTAGAAGGAAAGTCCCTCCTTTGCTCCATCCAGGAAAAAGCTGTGTATCACAAGCACGATCAGGATGATAAACAAAAGTCCCATCATGTACTTGGATATTCTTTCAACGCCGCCCTTGAGTCCACGGGAGCAGATGAGGAATCCGATGACCGTGACAGCCAGCATCCAACCCACCTGCTGGGCGGGATCAGCCAGCAGCTCGCTAAAGGCGTTTCCCACCTGGGCGGTGTCCATGTGGGCCATGGAGCCGGAGGCCATTTTCCAGAAATAGGCCAGCGTCCATCCTCCTACAGTGGTGTAGTACATCATGAGCATGTAGTTGCCGATCAGGGGAATCAGCTTGGTCCAGTGCCATTTTGTTCCGGCAGGCTCCAGAACCTCAAAGGACTTTGCGGCGGACTTCTGGGAGGCCCGTCCCACAGAGAATTCCATTGTCATGATGGGCAGGCCCAGGATGGCAAGGAATATCAGATAGATGATCACAAAGGCAGCTCCCCCGTACTGTCCTGTGATGTAAGGAAAGCGCCATACGTTACCAAGTCCGATGGCGCACCCGGCGCTTATGAGAACAAAGCCAAGCCGGGAGGAAAATTTTTCTCGTTTCATGTAAAAAACCTCAATTTCCACACTCTCATCTACTATATTCTAAGGAAAGAGAGGGGGATTGTCAACCGGGAGGAAATATAGGAATTCGGGGAAATGAAAGGGTTGTAAAAAAATTGCTTTTTTATTAAGATAATAGAAAAGACATCAGAATACAGAGAGAATGAGGTGGGTAAACCATGAACGATAAAAAGGGATGTAAGGAGAGGCTGATCGAAAAGCTGGAGGGGGAGCACACTAAGAAGGCGGAGAGAAAAATCGCCGACTACTTTTTGAAAAATTTCGAAAAGACACTGCACAGCACACTGCTGGAGCTGGCGGAAGAGATAGGCGTCAGCGATGCGTCTATTGTTCGTTTCTGTAAAAGCATCGGCTATGTGGGCTTTCAGGAGTATAAGATCAATGCCGCGCTGGAGAGCGTGCCCGCGCCTAAGCTTTATAATTCCAGTCTGACGGCCCAGGACAGTCCCTCGGAAATATGCAGTAAGATTTTCTCTATAGAAAACTCCGCGCTGCAGCAGACTAGTATGGAGATGAACGTGGAGGTGGTCGAACAGGCTGCGGAAGATATGCTTTCTGCCAGGAAAATCATGATCGTGGGAACCGGGGGAAGCAGTATTGTCGCAAAGGATCTCCAGCACAAGCTCCTGAAGATCGGAGTGTTTTCTCTGGTAAATGAAGATAAGGATCTGCAGCTTATGACGGCTTCGCTTCTTGGAAAGGGGGATGTTCTCCTGGCGATTTCCGCCTCCGGGGGCAACAGGCATACGGCCCGGGTAGTGGAGATTGCCCATGGAAACGGGGCAAGGATCATTACTCTGACAACCAAAGCAAAAAATATTCTGGAGGAGCAGGCGGATCTGAGCCTGTACACGGTGAGTGAGAAGACGATCTTTGAGTCAGAGTCCTTCAGCGTGAGACTGGCGCAGCTAGCTGTGCTCGACTGTCTGGTGGCGATCATGGCTTTCCGAAATTATGACAGATCGCTGGAGGCGATGAGCGCCACTCGGCTCTCCACTTCTTCCGATAAGGAATAGGATATAAAAAGGAAACGCTACATCATAAAAAATGTAGTGTTTCTTTTTTTATATCTAAAAGAAGTAAAAAAACTAAATTCTAAAACAGGGGAAATCAGCAGCAAAATGTAATAAATAGACAAAAACACGGGAAAAACTGAGATATAAAACTGTGCAGATTAGTAAATTTTGAAAATGATGTTGTAAAATTACTACATTTGTGCTAGTATCAATTACAGAAGAAATACATATGTAGGAGGAAGAAACATGAAAGCAGTAGTTTTAAACGGCCCAAATGACTTTACTGCGGTAGAAGATTATCCGAAGCCGCAGATTGGTCCGAGAGATATGCTGTTGGAGATGAAGAGGACAGCAATCTGTGGCACAGATATAAGAATTCTTGAAGGAAAAAAGACAAAGGATGTGCGCTACGGACACATTATCGGACATGAGATCAGCGGCGTGATCTGTGAAGTGGGGGCAGAGGTCGAGGGATATTCCGTTGGCGACAGAGTCGCTGTGGAGAATGTAATCCCGGACGGCACATGCGCGATGTGCATCAGCGGCCACGACAATGTATGTCTCCACAGACAGGCCATCGGCTACGAGTTTGACGGAGGATTTGCGGAGTATGTATTTATTCCGGAGGTGGCAATCAGGGGCGGAAATGTAGTAAAACTTACTGATAATATTTCCTATGGAGAAGGAGCCCTGATCGAACCTCTCTCCTGCTGTCTGAGAGGGCAGAGAAACGCAGGGGTGAAATTCAACGATGTAGTTGTGATCGTTGGGGCAGGTCCTATCGGACTGATGCATACCCTGCTGGCAAAGGCAGCAGGCGCCCGGAAGGTCATCGTCAGTGAGCTGAATGAGTTCCGCCGCGGCAAGGCTCTTGAGTGCGGAGCGGATATCGTTGTAGACTCGGCAAATGAAGATTTAAAGGGAATCGTGATGAGTGAGACAAACGGCGTGGGAGCGGACGTTGTCATTGTCGCTATCGGCATCCCGGCTCTGGTCAATCCAAGCATCGAGCTTGTCAGAAAGAATGGAAGCATCTGCCTGTTCGCCGGATTTACAAAAGGTGTGAAAGCAGAAATTGATCCGAACCTGATCCACTACGGTGAGATTAAGATGTGCGGCTCCAGCGCCTACAGGCGCCAGGACTACCAGGAGGCGGCCCAGATGGTCATGAGCGGAGCGGTAGATATGAAGCCGATCATCACAAACGTATTTAAAATAGAAGATTTCCAGAAGGCCTACGAAGCTGTAAAGAGCGGAGCGGACCTGAAGGTGGAGATCGAACCATAAATGAACGGTAGCCAAAAAGCTTGCCAACCCGGAACTATATCCGGAAGCCATAAAATGTAAATAATAGATATAAGAAAAAGGAGTGTATGAACAATGGCAATGATGGGAAAAGAAGTAAGACTTGCGAGACTTGTAAATCCGAAGAGCAATAAAATGATGGCGATCACAGTGGATCACGCAATTTCAAGGGGAATTGCACCGATGACTGGTATTCACGATATCCAGGGAGCTATTGACAAGATTGTTGCCGGAAGACCGGACGCTATGACAATGACAAAGGGAATTCAGGAGAGATGCTGGGGACCTCACGTTGGATCCGGAATTTCCGTACTGCAGAAAATCTCCAACTATTCCCCGACAGCTCCGACAAATGATATCGTTTTCGGATCTGTGGACGCTGCTATCAGAATGGGCGCTGACGCTGTATCTATGGGAGCTATGACACTGGGCGATTTCCAGAACGAGCAGTTCGAGCGTATCGGCGAGGTGTCTGACTATTGCGACAAGATGGGTATGCCTCTGATCGGACATGTTTATCCAAAGGGAGAGAGCGTTCCGGTTGACAAGAGAACCGCATGGGAGAATATCGCTTACTGTGTGAGAAGCGCCTGCGAGCTTGGAATGGATGTTGTGAAGACAACCTATACAGGAGACCCTGACAGCATGGCCAAAGTAATCGCCTGCGTGCCCTCCTCCTTCCGCGTGGTGATCCAGGGCGGCGATGCCTGCAAGACACTGGATGATTACCTTCAGATGACTCGTGACGCCATGGACTGCGGAGTAGGTGGAGTTACAATGGGACGTTTTGTATGGGATTACAAGGATGTAACAGCCCTTGTCATCGCCCTGAGATATATGATCCATGAGGGGTACAGCGTAAAAGAGGCAAAAGAGCTGCTGGCACAGCTTGAGAACGATAAGAACTACGATCAGTTTTAATTAGACACAATCAATTTTAAGTTTTAAAGGAAAATTTTACAGGCGGGATGTTGTATGGAAAAAGAATATTTACTCGGCGTCGATGTGGGAACGACCAGTATCAAAGTGGCGATTATCGACAAAGATGCCAATCTGCTGGGAATCAGCAGCAGTTCTTACCGTCTGATCACGCCAAAACCGGACTATGTGCAGATTGACACGGAGGACATGTGGGAAGCCTATCTGAAGTGTATGAGACTTCTGTTCGAGGGAAAGGGGATCGATCCTGGAAAGATCGCCGGAATAGGAATCTCAAGCCTTTGTCCGGGGCTGGCCGCGTTTGGCGAAGACGGGGAGATCCTTGTAGATCCTATTATTTATTCCGACAGGAGAAGCACAAAGGAGGCTGAGATCATCCTGGATGCAGTGGGGGAAAAGAAGCTGTTTGAGATCACAGCCAACAAGTGTATGTCCGGAGCCCATTCGGGAACCTCCATGCTCTGGATCAAGAGAAATCTGCCGGATATCTACGAGAAGACAAAATACTTTGGCCATGTCAATACGGTCATGGCCCAGAAAATGACAGGAAACTATGCCATTGATTACTCCAACGCCTCCTACACCAATCTGTTTGAGACGGCGAAGGGGCACGATGGCCAGTGGTCGGATTACCTCTGCGAAAGGATAGGAATCCCAAAAGAGAAGCTGCCGCCGCTGATGGACTCCGCGGATGTAGTGGGCGGTCTTATCAACAAGGAGATGATCAGGATGGGGATTCCGGAGGGAACGCCCGTCGTGATCGGCGGAGCCGATACACCCTGCGCCACTCTTGCGGCCGGGGTAAAGGCAAACGGGGATGCCTGCGAGTCTGTGGGGACCACGGATGTCCTGACGATCTGCGTGGATAAGCCGAATTTTGACGAGAGCTTTATCAACCGCTGTCACGTGGTGAGAGGCACCTGGATCTACCAGGGGGCCATGTCCTACACGGGGGCTGCCTACCAGTGGTTCAGGGATAAATTCTGTAGTGATATGAACGAGAGGGCAGCAGGCAGTAATCGGAATGCGTTTATGCTGATGAATGAGGAGGCGGCCCAGTCGGAGCCGGGAGCGGGAGGAGTTGTATTCCTTCCCTACATGCAGGGAGAGAGAAGCCCGGTGTGGGATTCCTACGCAAGAGGCGTGTTTTTCGGCGTGTCCCTGCGAAGCTCCAGAAAGGATTTTAACCGTGCCGTTATGGAAGGCTGCGGTTATGGCCTTCGTCAGCTCTGTGAGATCGCGGAGCGGGTGACCGGCCACAGGATGACAGGATTTTCCTCCATAGGAGGCGGAGCAAAGAGCGAGCTGTGGGCTCATATCAAAGCGGATATCACAGGAAAGGATATTGAAATCCTGGATATGAACGACACGGCGCCGGTGGGAGCAGCTCTGCTGGCCGGAGTGGGAGCCGGAATATACAAGGATGCGGTGGAGGCGTCTGACAAGGTGAAAAAGACCGTTTACAAGGTGATCAAAAGCAGTGACGAGAACAAGGACGCCTATGAAAAGGGATACCAGGTCTACACACATCTGTATCCGAGAATAAAGGATCTTTACAGGATCAATCAAGGGAGTTTTGTTGAATGAAAATAGTAGTATTAGACGGATATACAGAAAATCCCGGCGATCTGAGCTGGGATAAGCTGAAGGAGTTTGGTGACCTGACTGTATATGACAGGACTCCGGTGGACGATGAGGAGGAGATCATCAGAAGGATCGGTGACGCGGAGGTTGTATTTACCAACAAGACGCCTGTCTCCAGGAAGGTCATCGACGCCTGTCCGAACATGCGCATGATCAGTATGCTGGCCACAGGCTACAATGTTGTGGATTATACATACGCAAAGGAAAAGGGCATACCTGTCACAAACGTGCCCACATACGGGACAGCCTCAGTGGGACAGTTCGCCATCGCGCTGCTGCTCGAGATCTGCCACCATATTGGTCATCACGACAGGACCGTGCATGAGGGAAAATGGGAAAACTGCGAAGACTGGTGCTACTGGGACTATCCCCTTATCGAGCTGGATGGCAAGACCATGGGAGTCATTGGATTTGGGCGTATCGGCCAGACTACCGGCAGGCTGGCAAAGGCGCTGGGGATGCGGGTACTCGCCTACGACTCTTACCCGAACGAGGCGGGAAAACAGATCGCGGAGTATGTGGATCTGGACACGCTGCTGGCACAGTCGGATGTGATCGCGCTCCACTGTCCGCTCTTCCCGGATACCGAGGGGATCATCAATAAAGAAAACATTGCCAAAATGAAGGACGGGGTCATCCTGATCAACAATTCCCGGGGCCCGCTGGTCGTAGAGCAGGACCTTGCGGACGCCCTGAATACAGGAAAGGTTGCCGCGGCGGGACTGGACGTTGTCTCCACAGAGCCCATCAGAGGGGACAATCCGCTTTTGAAGGCGAAAAACTGCATCATTACGCCCCACATTTCCTGGGCGCCGAAGGAGAGCAGACAGAGGATCATGGACTGCGCGTATGACAATCTGAAGGCGTATGCGGAGGGAAAACCGGTCAACGTGGTCAACAGTTAGAAGGAGCGAGTGTCATGAAGGAACAAATACAGTTTGTGGATGAGGGAGTCAGGGACTGGATCTCTGACGAAGAATTTAAAAATTTCCAGGCCACTGCGGAGGCGGCGAAAGAGCGCCTCATGAAACGGGAGGGAGCGGGAAACGACTTCCTTGGGTGGATGGATCTTCCGGAACAATATGATAGAGATGAGCTGCGCAGGATCAAAGAGGCGGCCAGGAAAATCCAAAATGATTCCAGGGTGCTTCTGGTCATCGGCATCGGCGGTTCTTATCTGGGAGCCAGGGCAGCCATTGAGTTTTTACACCACAGCTTTTACAACAGCCTCTCCGACGACGAGAGGACGACACCGAAAATCTATTTCTGCGGAAATTCCAATTCCTCCAAATACCTGGCGGATCTGATGGACATTCTTGGCGATCAGGATTTCTCCATCAATGTGATCTCGAAATCAGGGACAACCACAGAGTCCGCGGTAGCCTTCCGCATCTTTAAAAAGAAGCTGGAGGAAAAATACGGGAAGGAGGAGGCGGCCAAAAGGGTCTACGCCACCACCGACAGACAGCGCGGAGCGCTGAAAAAGATGGCTGACAAGGAAGGGTACACCTGTTTTGTCATTCCGGACGACGTGGGAGGCCGATACTCTGTGCTGACCGCAGTGGGGCTTCTTCCCATCGCCGTGTCGGGGGCCGATGTGGATGCGCTTCTTGAGGGGGCGGCAGACATGAGAAGGCAGGTTATGGAAGCTTCCTATGAAGAAAATCCTTCTGTGCGGTATGCGGCCTGCCGCAATATCCTTCTCAGAAAGGGAAAGGCTGTGGAGGTGCTGGCCAACTATGAGACGAGCCTTCACTATGTATCTGAGTGGTGGAAGCAGCTGTACGGGGAAAGCGAAGGAAAGAACCAGAGAGGCCTCTTCCCGGCAGCAGTGGATCTGACCACAGATCTTCACTCCATGGGACAGTACATGCAGGACGGGGCAAGGATCCTGATCGAGACTGTGATGAATGTGGAGGAATCCCCCCGCACGGTGGAGATCCCCGCTGAGGAGGAGGATCTGGACGGACTGAACTATCTGGCCCATAAGACGGTAGATTTTGTCAACAAAGCGGCAATGGAAGGAACCATCGCGGCACATGAGGAGGGCGGTGTCCCCATCATGCGCATAGACCTTCCCAGACAGGACGAATATACACTGGGACAGCTGTTCTACTTTTTCTGGTTTGCCTGCGGAGTGAGCGGCTATATAGGAGCCATCAACCCCTTCGACCAGCCGGGGGTAGAGAGCTATAAGAGAAATATGTTTGCGATACTTGGCAAGCCTCAGAAATAGTCTGGAATTATTTGTTTTAAAGGAGGAGAGAAAATGAAAGAAAATAACAACGCTGTTCAGGAGAACAGGCCAAAGGATCTGGATCTGCTGAACAAGATGAAGAACCTGCCCGGAGGACTGATCATTGTACCTCTGCTGATCGCCGTACTGCTGGCCACGTTCTGTCCCCAGGTATTTGAGATCGGCGGCTATGTGACAGCCCTGTTCTATGAAGGGAATTCCTGTATGATGGGATTTTTCCTGATTGTCTGCGGATCTGCCATCAATGTAAAGCAGGTTGGTATGCCTCTCTACAAGGGCGTGACACTGACAGCCACCAAATTCCTTCTCGGCGTGGTCATCGGTATGCTGGTGAGTGCCATCTGCGGCCCGGAAGGATTCCTTGGGATCGCCCCCTTCGTGTGGATCGCGACCATCACGAACTCAAACGGATCCCTGTACATCTCCCTGTCCTCTCAGTTCGGTAACGCGACGGACACAGGAGCCATCTCGATCCTGTCCCTGAATGATGGGCCGTTCTTCACCCTGGTAGCCCTGGGCGCGACAGGACTTGCATCCATCCCCTTTAATTCCTTTGTCGCAGTGCTTGTTCCGCTGCTCATCGGTTTCATCTGGGGCAACCTGGACGCAGGCTTCAGAAAGGCCTGTGCGACAGCACAGCCGATCGTCACCTTCTTCATGACGATCCCCATCGGAGCGCAGACAGATATTAACACCATCGTGACCGCCGGAGCGGCCGGTATCATCCTTGGCCTTGTATCCGCGGCAACAGCAGTGATCTTCTTCTTCACAAACAACATTCTTCTTCCGAAGAAGGAGAGAAACGCCATGGGAGCTGCCATCGGTACGACAGCCCTGAACTCTGCCATGACACCTGCGGCAGTAGGCGAGGCGGATCCGTCCATGGCTCAGTACGTGGACATGGCCACAGCACAGTGCGCCACAGCATCTGTTGTCACCCTGTTCCTCTGCCCGTTCATCACAGCGTTCTTTGACAAGCTGATGCAGAAGAAGCAGCTTGGCATCTACTCACCGGAGGGATGGGCGCGCTACAAGGTTGACCCCAGCGTGCCGGCACCTGCTGAGATGTAGACAGAGTACATAATATATAAATATGAAGAAGTAAACAGGCGGACATGCCTCCAGGGAGCGATCCCCGGATGTGTGTCCGCCTCTCTTTTCGGGGCGCGTTTTCGTATAGCGGATACATTTTCTGGAAAAAATAATGGTTGACACAAGGGAAAATATCGTTTATATTTGTTTTTGTAAATAAAAGGGAGTAACTGGCATGCAGGCCGGGGGTGGCCGCATGTTTGCGATAACGTCAATACGATGAACACTCATCCGTATCGTAATGAAACAGTGAGACTTTTATTGCATAACAGATCGTATGCAATAAAAGTCTCTTTTTTATTTCGCTTCCTTTTATATAAATATCATATAAATACCTTTTACTGCAGACAGAAATGCAAATGAAGAGAGGAGAAATGCTATGTTAACAAGCGAACAGGCCAGACAAAACCAGGAAAAATATGGTTTTAACGAGCTGGTGGAAGGGAAGAAGAAGAGCACGCTGCAGATCTTTCTGGAGCAGTATAAAGACTTCCTTGTCATTATACTGATCATCGCGGCCATTGTGTCCGGATTTCTGGGAGATTTTGAGAGCGCCATCGTTATCCTTGTCGTTATCACCATGAATGCGATCCTGGGGACAGTGCAGACCTTAAAGGCAGAGCAGTCCCTGGACAGCTTAAAGCAGATGTCAGCGCCGGAGGCAAAGGTTATCCGAGACGGCGTGCTCAAACAGATCCCGTCCCGGGAGGTCACCATTGGTGACCGGGTGATCCTGGAGGCAGGAGACTGCGTGCCGGCAGATGGAAAGCTGGTGGAATGTGCCAGCCTGAAGGTGGACGAGAGCGCGCTGACAGGAGAGAGCTTATCAGTTGAGAAATCCCTGGACGAGGTGCCTGAGGGAGCGGCTCTTGGCGACCAGACAAACCGGGTGTTCTCAGGAAGCTTTGTAACCTACGGGCGGGCGGCCTATGAGGTTACCGGCATCGGTATGGGCACTGAGGTGGGCAAGATTGCCAGCCTTCTGAAAAATACATCTGAGAAGAGAACACCCCTCCAGGTAAACCTGGACGATTTCGGGAAGAAGCTCTCCATACTGATCATCATTTTCTGCGCGATCCTGTTCGGCATCAGCATCCTCAGAGGAGACCAGCCGGGAGATGCCTTCCTCTTCGCGGTTGCCCTTGCAGTGGCAGCGATCCCGGAGGCTTTGAGCTCTATCGTGACCATCGTGCTTTCCTTCGGTACACAGAAGATGGCCAAGGAGCACGCCATCATCCGCAAGCTCCAGGCAGTGGAGGGACTGGGAAGTGTGTCCATCGTCTGTTCCGATAAGACAGGTACATTGACACAGAACAAGATGACAGTGGAGGACTACTATGTGGACGGAAAGAGAATTCCGGCGGCTCAGATCGATCTGAATGATCCCAACCAGGAGAGACTGCTGAACTTCAGCATCCTCTGCAATGACTCCACAAACACAGACGGACAGGAGATCGGAGATCCCACAGAGACAGCCCTCATCAACCTGGGAAGCAAGCTGGGAAGAGAGGCCCTGGAGGTCCGGGATCTGTATGAGAGAAAGTCGGAGATCCCCTTTGACAGCGACAGGAAACTTATGTCCACAGCGCACATCCTTGACGGAAAGCACACCATGGTGGTCAAGGGAGCCGTGGATGTTCTTCTCACAAGGATGACACATATCCGTCTCGGCGAGACAGTTGAGCCCATGACACAGGAGAGAAAGGCCCAGATCGAGGCGCAGAACATGGAGTTCTCCAGAGACGGTCTCCGGGTGCTCGCATTTGCATATAAAGAGATAGAGGAAGACAGAGATATCGCCCTTGAGGATGAGAACGACCTCACCTTCCTTGGCCTTGTGGCCATGATGGATCCGCCGAGGGAGGAGTCCAAGGCGGCTGTCGAGGAGTGTATCCAGGCCGGCATTAAGCCTATCATGATCACAGGAGACCACAAGGTGACAGCGGCGGCCATCGCAAAGCGCATCGGCATCCTGAAGGATGAGTCTGAGGCCTGCGAGGGCGCGGTGATCGAGGACATGACAGACGAGGAGCTGCAGGAGTTTGTTCCGAAGATTTCTGTGTATGCCCGGGTGTCACCGGAGCACAAGATCCGCATTGTCCGGGCATGGCAGGACAGAGGGAACATCGTTGCCATGACAGGAGACGGAGTCAACGACGCGCCGGCTCTGAAGCAGGCGGATATCGGCGTGGCCATGGGTATCACGGGAACCGAGGTCTCCAAGGACGCGGCGGCCATGGTGCTGACAGACGACAACTTTGCTACTATTGTCAAAGCAGTGGAGAACGGACGAAACCTGTACAGGAACATCAAATTTTCCATCCAGTTCCTGCTCTCTGGAAACTTTGGAGCTATCCTTACCGTGCTTTTTGCATCCATCGTGGGGCTCCCGGTTCCATTTGCACCGGTACACCTTCTGTTCATCAACCTTCTGACCGACAGCCTTCCGGCTATTGCCCTGGGACTTGAGCCCCACTCCAAGGATGTCATGTCAGAGAAGCCGAGGCCGATTAATGAGTCTATTCTGACAAAGGACTATCTGCTCCGCATCGGAACGGAGGGACTGTGCATCGGCGCCATGACGACCATCGCGTTTCTGATCGGTCTGAATGAGAGCGGCAGCCTCCTGGCAAGCACGATGGCCTTCGGCACACTTTGTACATCCAGGCTGGTACATGGATTTAACTGTAAATCCAACAAGCCTGTCATATTTACAAACAGATTTTTCAACAATATTTACCTGATCGGCGCATTTGTACTTGGACTTCTCCTGATCACGGGCGTTCTCATGATCCCCGGACTTCACAACCTGTTCAGTGTACAGACGCTGGATGGAGCACATCTCCTGATTGTGTACGGACTTGCGCTTCTCAACCTGCCGATCATCCAGCTCTTAAAGAAATTGAGGAAATAAAATGGATTTAAGCAGGGAAAACATTAAAAAGATAAGAGGACTCATTATTTTCACGGCACTCCTTGTGGTGTGCCTGTGGAAATATGACGTGGTATTTTCAGTGCTGCGCTTTATCTTTGGCGTGACATTTCCGTTTATTCTGGGAGGCGCCTTTGCCTTTGTGCTGAATGTTCCCATGAACTTCTTACAGAGGCATCTGTTTCCGAAAAAGGTCACGGAAAAAAGCAGATTTCTGAAAAAGGCGGCCCGCCCCTTCAGCATGATCGCCGTGATCCTGCTTGTCATTGGCGTGGTAGCCCTTGTCATGCTGGTGCTGATCCCTCAGCTTGGAAGCACGCTGGGAACCCTTGGCAACAGCATTCAGGACTTTATCCCGAGAGTACAGAAGTGGGGGGAGGACATGTTCCGGGACAACGACCAGATCAGCCAGTGGCTGGAAAACCTGGACTTTGACTGGAACCGGATCATGGAAGTGGGGATGTCCTTCTTCCGCAACGGCGCCGGCAGCATGCTGGACTCCACCATCACTGTGGCCCGCAGTATCATCAGCGGACTCACCACATTTTTCATTGCCTTTGTGTTTGCCTGCTATATCCTTCTCCAGAAGGAGAAGCTGAACGTGCAGGTGCGAAAGGTACTCTATGCCTTTATCCCAAGGGGAAGAGCGGAGGCGGCGCTGGAAGTATTTTCGCTGACCTACAGCACATTTTCCAGCTTTCTCACAGGCCAGTGCGTGGAGGCCATCATCCTGGGGACCATGTTTGTCGTCGCCATGACGATCTTCAACATGCCCTACGCTCTGCTGGTGGGTGTGGTCATCGCCTTCACAGCGCTGATCCCCATATTCGGGGCCTTCATCGGATGCGCCATCGGAGCGTTTCTGATCTTCATGGTGGATCCTGTCAGGGCCCTCGGGTTCATCGTCCTCTTTCTGGTGCTGCAGCAGATCGAGGGGAATTTCATCTATCCCCACGTGGTGGGCAATTCCGTGGGACTGCCCTCCATCTGGGTGCTGGCAGCAGTCAGCCTGGGCGGCAGTCTGATGGGGGTTGTGGGTATGCTGATCTTCATCCCCATCGTCTCTGTGGTCTACGCCCTCTTCCGAGAGGTGGTGTATCTGAAGCTGAAGAAGCAGCAGATCACGCCGGAGGAGATCGAGGCGGAAGTGAAAAGAGAATAGCATTGCAGGAAAGACGGGCGGTATATCCGCTCGTTTTTTTCATAGGATATAAAAAAGATAAATTTTACAGGGAGACAGACATGCTGAATTATCTCTGGGCTGGAATGATCGTTATCGGCATCGTGTATGCGGCGTGTACGGGACATATCGTGGAGGTGACCAACGCGGCGCTGGACTCCTCCAAAGAGGCTATCACTCTGTGCATCACCATGGCGGGGGTGATGGCCTTCTGGACAGGGCTCATGGAGATTGCCCAGAGGGGCGGGCTGATCCGGGCGCTGACAGGGCGGATGGCGCCGGTGCTTAAATTCCTTTTCCCGGGACTGCCGGTGGGGCATCCGGCGAGAGAACACATTGCCACGAATTTCATCGCCAATGTGCTGGGGCTTGGCTGGGCGGCCACGCCGGCAGGGCTTAGGGCCATGGAGGAGCTGGGAAAGCTGGAGGAGGACAGAAGAGCAGGCCGGGCGGCAGGGCCGGCAAGGAAGCGGGGGATCGCCAGCAATGAGATGTGCACCTTCCTTATCATAAATATCTCTTCGCTCCAGCTTATCCCGGTGAACGTGATCGCCTATCGCAGCCAGTACGGGAGCGTGAACCCGGCGGCTATCGTGGGGGCCGGGATCCTGGCCACATCGGTGAGCACAGGGGCGGCGATCCTGTTTTGCAGGGTGATGGAGAGAAAAAGGAGGGCCTGACGCCCTCCAGCTATTTAATCTTGTTTTGCAGTTTCTTTTTCCTTCCTGCTAAGCAGAGGCCACACAGTCAGCAGCATGGTGACGAAGCAGGCCGTGCCGCCCACAAAGTTGGAGATGGGCTCGGCCAGGAACACGCCGTCTGTGCCAAGTCCGCCCACAGCGGGCAGGATCAGGGTCAGCGGGATCACGATGATCACCTTCCGGAACAGGGAGAAGAAGACCGCCTGCTTGGAGCGGCCCAGGGCCACGGCTGTGGATTGGCCGGCAAACTGCAGGGACATCATGAAGATGCCCGCAAAGTAGATGCGCATGGCGGGCACGCCCTTCTCGATCAGCTCCGGATCGCTGTTGAAGAGGTGGATGAAAAAGTGTGGGAAGAAGAACAAAAGGGCCCAGGCGAAGAAGGAAAATACGATACACGCCCAGGAGGTGAATTTGATCGCTGATTTCACCCTTCTGTATTCCCCGGCGCCGTAATTGTAGCTCATGACAGGCTGGGCGCCGTTTGTCAGCCCGTTGGCAGGCATGGTGATGATCTCCCGCACGGAGTTAATGACCGTCATGATGCCCACGTACAGGTCGCCGCCGTAGTGCTGCAGGGTGGCGTTGCACATGATCTGCACAGATCCGTTCGTGACGGACATGATAAAGCCGGACAGTCCCAGTCCGGTGATTTTTTTTATGATTGGAAGCTCCGGTTTCATGTAAGCGCGGGACAGAGTGATGACCGCCTTTTTCCCGGTGAGGAAATGGAAGACCCACACAGCGGACACGAACTGGGAGATGATGGTGGCCAGCGCGGCTCCCTGGACGCCCATGCCGAACACAAAGATAAACAGGGGATCCAGAACCAGGTTCAGCACAGCTCCAATGGATACAGAGAGCATACCTGTGACGCCGAAGCCCTGGGCGTTGATAAAGTTGTTCATGCCAAGGCTCACCATCACAAAGAGCGTGCCGCACAGGTAAATAGTGAGGTAGGCGTCTGCATAGGGATAGGTTACATCGCTGGCGCCGAAAAGATACATCAGCGGGCGGCGGAAAATGTAGCACAGGACGGCAAGGATCGCACCGCTTACAAGGAGCATGGTAAAGGAATTTGCCATGATCTTTTTTGCCTTTTCTGTCTCGCCTCCTCCCCTGGCAATGGAGAAGAGAGGGGCGCCGCCGGTGCCGAACAGGTTGGCAAAGGCAGTGATGATAGTGATGACGGGAAGAGTGAGGCCGATCCCGGTCAGGGCCTGGGTGGAGGTGTGGGGAATGTGACCGATGTAGATCCGGTCCACCACATTATATAAGACGTTGATGAGCTGTGCGCAGGTCATGGGGACAGCGAGCCTCAAAATATTTCCGGCTACGCTTCCCTTGCTGAAATCGCTGGAATTCTGTGCTGTATTCTGCATGAGATCACCTTCTGCTACGTAAAATTTCTGTAAATAGTATAGACGTTTTTGAAATGGTTTTCAAGATTTCTTCATATACATAAGAGAGGTGTATTTCAGATGTGATCAGCGAAAAGAGGGATAGCGATGGAACTGTTTATGATCATCTCGAACATGATCATCCCTGTGGTGATACTGGGGGTCGTCTGCTTTGGGGTGTCCAGAAGGGTGCAGGTGTACGATGCGTTTATCGAGGGGGCAAACAGCGGATTTCATATTGTGGTGAAGATCATGCCAACTATGGTGGCGCTGATGATCGCGGTGGGGATTTTGAGAGCGTCTGGATTTCTGGATATGATGGCCTCCCAGATCGGTCGGCTGACAGACCAGATCGGATTTCCGGGAGAGCTGGTGCCTCTCACTGTTGTGAAAATGTTTTCCTCCTCAGCAGCCACCGGGCTTCTACTGGATATTTTCAAGGAATTTGGTACGGATACATACATAGGCCTTGTAGCCTCTATCAGCATGTCCTGCACGGAGACGATCTTCTATACCATGAGTGTATATTTTATGACGGCAAAGGTGACGAGGACGAGGTTTACCCTGGCCGGGGCCCTCATCGCCACATTTGCCGGGCTGGCCGCCAGCGTGGTGCTGGCCGCGGGGATGGCGAGGTAGATCATCCCCGCAGCGACGCAATAATGCGGTGGGGCTTCAGGAAGAGCTCCATGGCGTCCAGAATGGAGGGGACGCACAGGTCTGTGGCTGTCATGAGCCTTCCGTACATGCCCTCCTGACCCAGCACGGACACAGAGAAGGCGGCCTCCCGGCACATGAGAAGGTCGTTTCGGCCATTGCCGATGGCGGCGCAGTTCTCCTTGCCAAGAGAGTAGAGGATGTTCTGCTTTTCCTGCATGGCGGCATCATTTGGGAAGGTCAGGATGTCCACCGGCAGACCCTCGCACATCTGACGGGCTGTGCCGTTTGTGTCAGCCGTCAGCACATAGATGTGGAACAGGTCAGAGAGCTGGCGGATCTTGTTTGCCACCGCCTCCGAGATGATGCCGTCCAGGGCGATGGTGCCGTTATAGTCCAGAAGAAGATATTTCAGGTCCAGTGAGGGATAGCCGGGAATTTCTATTTTCATGAATCTTTCGTCCTTTCTGTGAAAGCCGGTCAGCCGGCGTTTTTCTGTGTGGATTTCCGGGCTCCGGTGAGGAGCCCTGCTTAGAATAACATAGCATATTTGTGGGGAAATATCTATATACGGAAGGAGAAACCAGGAGAAAATAAAAGTAAAAAAATTAATTTATTTACACTCTTGTAATCTTATGATATTCTGAAGATAGAAGGGAGGGAGCGGTATGGAGAAGGAGCAAAGGCTTCTTTGGCAGTGCCTGGAAATCTTCGGGACGGATGATCCGGAGCAATGGAAGAAAATTATGGAAAAGGCAAAGAAGTACGATGAGCTGATGCGTGGAGCCAGGCCGGTAAATCCCAGGGGAGCCGGGAGAAAAGGGCTGGAAGAGGAGAAGGCCGATGCGATACGCAGAATGTACCGGAAGGGCGTATCTGTCGCGGGAATTGCAAGGGAGATGTCTGTCAGCCGGCCTACGGTCTACCGGTATGTTGGAGAGCTCAGGCGGTGGGAGAGTCATCCCTCTGTTCAGATGCAGCTGGAATATATGTACAAAGACAGAGTGTGTACGGTCATCGATGTGGATTGGAAAAATCAGACAATCTATGTGGAAAACCATACGGACCAGCTTCCTCTGACAGCCTTTGGGGTCAATAAAACGCCTGGCTGGGAGGAATTCAGGGAGTTTCTGGAGGACAGATGTG
Source organism: Faecalicatena fissicatena (assembly GCF_016900595.1). Taxonomy (NCBI): domain Bacteria; kingdom Bacillati; phylum Bacillota; class Clostridia; order Lachnospirales; family Lachnospiraceae; genus Faecalicatena; species Faecalicatena fissicatena. The sequence goes on along the minus strand of NZ_JACLYY010000005.1, from coordinate 223,719 downwards.
TTCCCAGGACAAGGTTTCATTTAAAGGAGCTTCTGAGAGATATGGGGGTGGACTTTTACGACCCCATGCTGATCATAGAAGAGACAGAGGGGAGAATGGCTGAAGACGATCAGTGGATCAGAATACATTACCGGGAGGGCGCGCTATGTCAGGAAGGATAAAGCTGGATATTCTGAACCGGGATGATCTGAGGGGGCACTCGTCAAAGGGAAACCAGCTGAAGGCAAGGGGTGGAAGCTACTGGTATAAAGCGGACTGCATGGGATACGAGGGGCTGGCGGAGACAGTTGTATCCTCTCTTCTGTCCCGCTCAGGGATTTTGGAAACGGTTCTCTATGAACCGGTGGAAATGGAATATAGATCACATGTGTATACAGGGTGCAGAAGCAGGAGCTTTTTAATGGAGGGTGAGTCTCTTCTCACAGTGGAAAAGCTGATCCGTCTGTACACAGGGAAAAGCGCGGCAAGGACCATGGCTCACATGGCGGATGTGAAGGATCGCATCTGCTATCTGGTGAATGTGATCACAGAGATTACGGGATTGACAGATTTTGGGAAATATCTTACGGCTATGCTGGAGATAGACGCCTTTTTCCTGAATGAGGACAGGCATACCAATAACATTGGGGTGATCTATCAGCCGGAGACCAGACGGTTTCGGCACTGCCCGTATTTTGATCATGGCCTGGCGCTGCTTGCGGACACAATGACGGTCTTTCCCCTGGGGGAAGCCTTGGAAAAATGTATGGAGAAAATCGAGGCAAAGCCGTTTTCAAGAAGCTTTGATGAACAGATGGATGCTGCGGAAGAAATGTATGGCCAGCAGGTGCATTTCCGGTTTTCTGTAAAAGAGGCAATAGAAGTACTGGAGGAGTGCAGATCCTGCTACTCTGAGGATGTGCTGGAGCGGGTGGAACAGATCCTGCGATGGCAGATGTGGAAATACAGGTATCTGTTCCAGTAAAGCTTCTCCACTGCAAAGACGATCCGTCCCTACCTCGCTTCCCGCACCGCCCTCTCCACGATCTCAAAGGGCGCGGGCCCGGTGTCCAGCACGGCCTTGTGAAACCGTTTCTGGGAGAAGTCCTCTCCCCATTCTCTGACGGCCGTCTTTTTCAGCTCCAGAAATTCCACATACCCGATATAGTATTTCAGATAATTGCCCGGGTCTCCGAGGATAAGGTCGTAGATGTCCCGTATGGTCTCTGTGTCCGTGATGCCGAAGCTGCGGAAGAAGGCCACCGTCTCGGTAAGAGACCAGCCGTCGTAGTGGATGCCCATGTCGGCCAGGGCGTAGAGACCTAAGATGACAGAGGCGTTCCGCTGCTCCAGGAGAGCTCTGTCCTCATCCATGCCGGTGAAGTAGTAGGAGAGCATTTCCACATAGGTGGCCCAGCCCTCTGTGTAGCCCCCGAAGGAGAGGAGACTGCGGACAGGGTCAGGATCCGTGGAGGCGTAGTACACGTTCTGGTAGAGATGCCCCGGATAGCCCTCGTGGGCCAGGGTGGTGAAGAGTGTCAGGTCGTCGGGGAGGTGTCCCTGGTTGATGTAGATCACATTTTCCTCTGCGTTGTCCACCGCGGGCACCATGTAGAAGGCGGGGCTTACGTACTCCGCCATCTCCTCCTGCACGAATTTGATCTCTGCGGTGACCTCCGGCAGGGAGGGGAAGGAGGAGGCAGTCTTCTCCCTCAGATCTGCCAGGATGGCTTCCGGGTTAGAGTCATCCAGGGTGAAAATGGAGGCGGCCTTCGTCTCCTCCGGCGCTTCTCCCTCCCCTTGGGACAGGGGAGCTACGGACTGCATGGCGGACAGATCCTCCATCATTTGCTCTCTGGTCAGGTTCTGGAGCTGGGGGACTGTGCGGGCGGAGCCGGTGTCCCGCTTCACGATGTACTCATAGTATTTTTTCCCATCCGGGTAATAGCACAGGCCGCACTCGTTTGTGCCTGTGTCCTTCAGGGCGGACACGGCGGCCGTCAGACGGTTGTAGGCGGGGAACAGGCAGTCATACACCAGATCCCGGTGCTGCAGGATGCAGGCCTCTTTCTGGCTGTCGGTGAGCTCTGTCAGCTTTTCCAGCCTGGACTGGAAGGAGGAGAAAAGGTAGTGGCTGTCTCCCAGGGCGGTGAAGGCGGCGCATTCGTCCAGTACATCCTGGGCGTTCCTTGAGGACATGAAAAGCCCGGCCCTTGACTTTGCCTGCTCAAAGGAGATGAGGGAGTCAAAGTAGGCGGGAACCTCCTCCAGGAGAGACAGGTAGGTGTCTACGTCCTCCGGGGTGTCAAAGGAGAACTCGCACAGGAGGATAGGGAGCTGGGCCTGGACGCCGGTGAGGGGACTTAAGGGCTCCTCGTAGAGGGCGTAGGGAGAGCCCTGGAGGGCTGTCTCCAGCCAGGACTTCAGCACATCGAAGGTGAGCTGGTTTTCCGGGGAGAGCTTTTTGTACCGGAAATCCTCCAGGAGGGCCAGGCAGTTCTCAAGGGATGCGGCGGAGGCGGCTGTGTCGGCGCCAAAGGATCCCAGGGTCACAGGCGTGTCCTGGATGCCGTAGCTTTCCGGCTCCTTTACCGTATAGTGGAGTGTGATGGTGTCGGCTGCCACCTCCTGCCGGAACAGCTCCAGGGTGAACTGGCGGAAGAGGTCATTTTCGTCAGGACCGGGGAACAGGCTGCAGGAGGTCAGACAGGGAAGCAGCAGACAGATGAGAAGCATGAGGGAAGTACATTTTTTGCGCATGGACGCCTCCTGGAATGAACAGAGTATTTTATCTATAGATATGAGGGGCAGACGGGGAAAATTCGCCCGGGAAAAGCGGTTTTCACGGGTTTGGGAGATGTGGTATAATGGTTGTGCATTTGTCCCATATGAAAAGACAGGAGAAGCATATGAAATACCTATACGAAATCCCGGACTCCTTCTGGAGCCTGTTCCGCTCCAGAAACCGGGATATATACATAGAAGCGCTGCTTCAGATCAACGAGGAATACGAGTACAACAATTACTTCCTGAGCCGGGAGGTGTGCCTGGAGATCCTAGGGAATTTCTATACCCAGAAGAAGATCACCCTGGAGGCGGAAGAGTCGGAGGACGAGCTGGACATGCTGGAGACGCCGGCATCCAGGATCCTGAACTGGCTCCTTAAGACTCAGTGGCTGAAAAAGATCGAGGATTTTAATACCCTTGTGACCAATATTGTCATCCCCGACTACGCAGCCATTTTCATAGAGGCCTTTGACCGGCTGACCCGGGAGGGGATGGAGGACACGGAGCTGTACATCCAGAACGTGTACGCCACTTTGTACTCCTTCCAGAACAATCCCAGGCTGAACAGCGCCATGCTCCGCTCCGCCCTGGTGAACACGAGGAAGCTTAATAAGGCTCTGCAGGATATGCTCCACAATATGGACCGGTTTTACGGGCGGCTGCTGGAGCAGAAGGAGTACGGCCAGCTCCTGGCCGAGCACCTGGAGGGGTATGTGGAGGAGGTTGTCCGGAAGAAATACCACATTTTAAAGACAAGCGACAACTTTTACATTTACAAAATGGATATCAAAGAGTGCCTGGAGAAAATGCGGGAGGACGAGACGATCTACGACCGCATCGGCGAGGAGGGGCTGGACATCCTGGACCGGATCGAGAGGAGCTTTGACGACATTGAGCGGCGCATCGCCAATATGGACAAGGAGAACACAAAGTACATCCGGGCCACTGTGACAAGGCTCAATTATCTCCTGAACGGGGAGACGGACACAAAAGGGCTTGTGATCCAGCTCCTGAACCAGCTTGGAAAAGAGGGCAAGGAGGAGGAGAGGCTCCGGGAGACCGCCTCCCGGATGAATCTGTCTCTCTTTGAGATCCTCTCGGAGAAGTCCCTCTACAAGAGGAGAAAGCCCAGGAAAGATTTTGTCAGCCAGTTGGAGCGGGAGGAGGACTCTCAGGAACTTTCCAGGGAGGATGTCCTTAAGCTGAATCGCATCCACACCCGGTATACGAGAAAGCAGATCGAAGAATTTATCGAGGAGCACATGGACGGCGAGCAGATGCGGCTCGCAGATCTGAAGGTGGAGGATGACGAGGACTTTGAGAAGATCATCCTTGCCTATGATTATAGTACAAAGCACGGCAGCAAGTATCAGGTCATCGAGGAAGGCGGTCTGGTGGAGAGCGGGAAATACCGCTATCCGAAGCTGACATTTGTGCGCAGGAGGGTTTAAGAAGAATATGATCGATTATATAGAACAGCTGAGTGATGAGGAGAAAGAGCAGATCACGGAGGTGATCCGGCTCCTTTACAGACAGACATTCATTTTGGAGCGAAAATACGACAGGCGGGCTGAAAAGTGGCAGTACAGCAGGGAGTATAAGATCTGTGCCATGCACATGGAATTTCTGAAGGAATACTTTCAGGTGGCGGGTATCGAGCTTGTGGAAAATATTTATCTGGGAGTGATCTATATACGGGACGGCATGCTCATGGGGGAGAAGATCCCGCGGCTTGCCACCATTTATCTCCTTGTGCTGAAGATACTGTATGACGAGCAGATGGCCCAGGTGTCGTCCAGCACGAGGATCGTGACAACGCTGGGGGCGGTGAACGGCAAGGCCGGGGAGTTCCAGGTGATGAAGTCCCTGCCGTCTCCCACGGAGATACGGCGCAGCATTGCGCTTCTGAAAAAATACCAGATCATAGAACCTCTCGATATACTGGAGGAGTTAAACGAGGGGACAAGGATGATCATCTACCCCACTATAAATATGGTGCTCACCGGGGATGACATACGGGCCCTTTTAAAGACATTTGGCGAGGAGGAGAACAGTGGAGACGAAACAGGCGTTCAAAATATTATCGAAGATCTGTCTGAATAATTGGCATTACATAGACAGAAAGGTGCTGTCGCTGAACAGGGAAGTGAACTTTTTCACCGGCCACTCGGGAAGCGGAAAGTCTACCGTCATTGACGCGCTGCAGATCGTCCTGTACGCCAACACGGACGGACGGGGCTTTTTCAACAAGGCGGCGGCCGACGACTCGGACCGGAGCCTGATCGAGTATCTGCGGGGCATGGTCAACATCAGCGACAACAATGAGTCCCAGTATCGGAGAAACAAAAATTTTTCCAGCACCATCGTGCTGGAGTTCACAAACAGCGTCACCGGGGAGCAGGAGTGCGTGGGCGCCTCCTTTGACGTGGAGACGGCCACCAACGAGATCAGCCGCCTCTTCTTCTGGCACAGGGGAGAACTCCTTCCCAATCTATACCGTGGAGAGGGGCGGGTCCTGTCCACCGTGGAGGTGCGGGAGTATCTGCAGAGGAATTTCCCCCAGGACGGCTACTACTGCGGCCCCAGCAATGAGAGGTTCCGCCGCCAGCTCTACGATGTGTATCTGGGAGGGCTGGACAAGGAGAAGTTCCCCAGGCTTTTCAAGAGGGCGATCCCCTTCCGCATGAACATCCGGCTGGAGGACTTTGTGAAGGAGTACATTTGCATGGAGCAGGATATCGAGATCCAGGACATGCAGGAGAGCGTCATGCGCTACGGGCAGATGCGCAGCAAGATTGAGGCTACACTGAAAGAAATTCAATCGTTGACAAAAATAGAAGAAAGTTTCTCTCTCTATAAGGAGAAAAAGACAGAGGAGGAGAGCTGGCTGTACCGGGCCCTGCGCCTGGAAATCCTCCAGCTTCGCCGCCGTCTGGAGGGCATCCGGGACCGGAAGGCCCAGGAGGAGAAGGAGAAAAAGGAGCAGCAGAGCCTGAAGGAGAGGACAGACAGGGAGGCGGAGGAGCTGCAGAGGCAGTACGAGGACATCATCGTCCGCATTGCCCAGACCGGGTACGAGGAGCTGAAGGATAAGCTCTCCCAGGTCAATCTGTTCCTGGAGCATCTGTCCGCCAGCAGGAGCAGCCTGCAGAAGACAAAGGAGAGCATGGAGGAGTGGAAGAAGCAGGACATGGTGTCCAACTCCATGCTCAGAGATATGGAAAAGCTCTGCCAAGGCAGCATCACAGAGGAGGAGCTCCAGCGGCTCAAGGACAATTTCACCGACATCCGGCGGGAGCTGGAGGAGGAGAGAGGCGAGCTGGGCGCCCAGCTTCGGGCTATGAAAAAGGAGATGCAGGCGGCCCGCCAGGAGATCGCTGACCTGAAGCAGGGAAAGAAGGCCTATCCCCGGGAACTGGAGGAGGCCAGATACTATATCCGGGAGGAGCTCCAGAAGAGGGCCGGAAAATTTGTGAACGTACAGATTTTGGCGGATATGCTGGAGGTCAGGGACGAGACATGGCACAATGCGGTGGAGGGCTATCTGGGGAACAACAAGCTGTCCCTCATGGTGGAGCCGGCCTACGCAAAGGAGGCCATGGAGATCTATGAGACCATGGATAAAAAGAAATTCTGGCGCGCCGCCGTGGTGGACACGGAGCGCCTCATGCAGGGCAGCCACCCGATCAGGGAGGGTACTCTGGCAGAGGAGGTGAAGGCGGGGACAGACTTTGCCCAGGTCTACACGGATTTCCTTCTTGGCAGGGTGATCAAGTGCCGGGATATCGACGAGCTGCGGCAGCAGACTGTGGGCATCACCCCCGGGTGCATGCTGTACAAGAGCTATAAGCTGCAGCATATCAATCCGGAGAATTACACAGAGCGCGCCTCTATCGGCGAGAACAGTCTCCGGAAGAGGAGAAAGAGGCTGGAGGAAAAGCTGGAGAAGCTGGAGAAGCAGAGGGTGCCCCTGGAAGAGCGCCAGGAGGAGATCCGCTCTGTCCTTGCCATGGACTATCTGGACCGCCCCGCCGGAGAGTACTTGAGCATGATAAAGGATATCCGGATGATCGGCGAGAAGGAAAAAGAAAGAGAAATGCTGCAGAGCCAGATACAGGAGCTCAAGGAGGAGAATGTAGGCAGGCTTGAGCGGGAGAAGGAGGAGCTGAGGGAGCGCCAGACAAGGAAAAAGCAGCAGGCAGACGGCATCCAGAAGGCCATCTGGCAGCATGAGAGAAGGATCCAGGAGGCGGATCAGGAGTATCTGGATTTGGATGAAGAGTTAAATGAGAAACAGAAAAGTTTCAAAGAAAACGAAGAATTTGCGGAGAGCTTCCAATCCTATATGGAGAGCAGGAAGAGCTCCAACTATGAGTACCTGAAAAATCTCTGCTTCCGGGAGCAGGCTGTCTGCCGGGAGGAGAGGGAGAAGAGATACCAGGAGCTGGTGGACATCCGCAGCAGCTACCTGCGGGAGTACCCCCACCGCACCTTCTCGGCCAGCGCAGAGGACAATGGAGATTACGAGAAGCTCCTGAACACGCTCCAGTGCGACCATCTGGAGGAGTACAAGGAGAAAGCGGCGGAGCAGGCCAGGACCGCGGTCCAGCATTTCAAGGAGGACTTTATCTACAAGATCCGCAGCGCCATCAAGGAGGCGCTCCAGCGAAAGGATGAGCTGAACCGGATCATCAGCCGGCTGGACTTCGGAAAGGACAAGTACCAGTTTGTGATCACCAGGAACAAGGGGGCCTACGGGGAATACTATGACATGTTCATGGACGACTCCCTGGAGATCGATCCGTCCCAGCTCTCCTACAATATGGAGAACCAGATGAACCTGTTTACCATGGAGCACGAGGAGAAGTACGGGGAGCTGATAGGGGAGCTGATCCAGATCTTCATCCCGCCGGAGAACGCCTCCGCCGAGGAGATGGAGGAGGCAAAGCAGAATATGCGGAAATACTCGGACTACCGGACCTACCTCTCCTTTGACATGCAGCAGATCGTGCGGGGAGAGAAGAACATGCACATCGGTCTTGGGAAGATGATTTCCAAGAACTCCGGCGGGGAGGGCCAGAACCCTCTCTATGTGGCGCTTCTGGCCAGCTTTGCCCAGCTCTACCGTCTGGACTACTCGCCCAGAGTCCGCAGGAACCCCACCATCCGCCTTGTCATCCTGGACGAAGCCTTCTCCAAGATGGACGCGGAGAAGGTGGCTACCTGCATCGAGCTGATCCGGGGCCTTGGCTTCCAGGCTATCATCAGCGCCACCAACGACAAGATCCAGAACTATCTGGAGAACGTGGACAAGACCTTTGTCTTCGCCAACCCGGACAAGCAGAACATCTCCATCATGGAGTTTGAGAAGCAGGATTTTGACGAGCTGATGGAGGAGGCGGAAGAATAAGCAGGGATACAGGCGGAAGACACACTGGGAGCGAAGATCGGCGCGGAGAACAGGAGCGGAGGTAATTCTGTGGACGGATACAGAGGCGGCTACATTGTCAGGAAGATCATTGAAAATTATGAGAAGAAGAAAAATGACTGGAACCATTCCCTGGAGGGGCGCCGCAGCCTGAAGATCCATCAGGAGGATTTTGATAAAGCGGAGAGGGAGGCGGGCGCCCCGAGGGGAGCAGGCCGTGACCTGGTGGTCCGGGAGATGCTGGAGCTGGAGCGCCTGGGACTGATCCCCAAAAAGGAAGTGCGCTGGCAGAATTATAAGCAGGATTTCAGCGAATTTCACTACTATAACAAAGACATGCCCGTCTATTATAAAATGGCGGGAAAGACGCCCAAGTATGAGACTGCCGCCGCGTACAAGCGGGAGCTGGAGGAGCTGGCCGGTGCACTGCGCAGACAGTGGCTCAGGGACTATGTCAGAGACCGCTGGAGGGAGGCGGACAGCGGAAAGCTGAAGGCAAAGGAGTTGAGCCGGATCTTCGGACAGGGGAGAAAGGAGCAGTACTTTGCCTGCCTGAAGGGGCTGGATGAGCTGGAGGAGCCTGTCTATGTACAGATCTTCAGCAGCCGGTATCTGGGGCGTCCCAAGATTTTCAGGGATGACCCGGCCGGGTTCAGGGGCTGGGTGGTCCAGATGGCACGGGACTACCACCCGGATATAGACAGAGCTATGGATGACTCCCAGGTGCTCTCCTGGCTCTACATAGAAGAGTACTCCCAGCAGATGGAGGTGAAGGGGCCGCTGCGCCTGGAGATCGAAGGGCAGACTGTGGACCTGGGAAAGCTGCGGTACGGCACGGTCCTGAACAGCGAGACGCTGAAGAGCGCCCGCATCTGCCGGCAGCAGAACATCCGGCGGATCGTGACGATAGAGAACAGGGCCAGCTTTATCTGCGAGCCCTTTGAGGAGGAGACACTGTATGTCTTCACCCACGGCTTCCTCTCTCCCAAGGAGAGAGATTTCCTGAAGAACCTTGCGGAAGTGCTGAAGGACAGGACCGTGGAATATCTGCACAGCGGGGACATGGATTTCGGAGGACTTCGTATCTTCTGCTTCATCCGGGACAATCTCTTCCCGGATGTCAGGCCGCTGCATATGAGCGCAGAGCTCTACCGACGCCACCTGTCGTCGGGATATGAGATGGAGCCGGGAGCGCTCCGGGACCTGGAGAGGATGAGCGCAGACCTGCCGGAGGAGCTGGAAGAGCTCAGGCAGGAGATGCTGAAGACCGGCAAGGGACTGGAGCAGGAGATGCTGCTCATATGATTCCGCAGCGGAGGAAACGGGCTTCCGCGCAGGACCAGTTTACGACCCGGAACCAGTCGTCGATATAGCTGGCGCGCATGTTGTAATGCTTCAGATAGTAGGCGTGCTCCCAGACGTCTATGGCCAGCAGCGGCAGGCAGCAGCGCAGGTTTGGCGTGTCCTGGTTCGCGGAGGTGGTGATGCATAAGCCGCCCTTTTCCCAGACAAGCCACGCATAGCCGGAGCCGAACACAGAGAGGGCTGCCTCCTTAAAGCAGGATTTGAAATGCTCCATGCTGCCAAACTGCCTGGCTATCTGCCTATAGAGGGCGGGCGCCTGTCCCCGGGTGCCTGCCTTTGTCATGCCCTCAAAGAAGAAGCGGTGATTGAACACGCCGCCCGCGTTGTTGAGCAGAGGAGTCCGAAGCTGGCAGGGAAGTCTGTCCTGGCTGACCAGCAGCTCTGTCAGAGAGTAATTCTGGAGAGACGGATTGGCCTCAAGAAACTGGTTCAGGTTGTCGATATATGTCTGGAGATGCCGGTCGTGGTGCAGCCGCATGGTTTTTTCGTCGATGAATGGCTCCAGGGCGTCATAGGTGTAGGGGAGCGGGGTGTTGAAAAAGGGATAGTGATCGTTCATGTTCATTTCCAATTTGGGTTTTTAACAGTATATGCATGGAGCTGACACCTTGACATTTCTCTTCCCCTATGCTACGATTTGAGACAGATTATTTTTCATAACAGAAACGCTGTGACGAAGAGAGTAGGTCCGGGAAAGTTTTACAGAGAAATTTCCGTATGCTGAGAGGAAATGGATGGAAGCGGGCTGAAGATGGCTTCCGAGCGGCGCAGACGAACGGGGAGAAGCCTAAGTGCTCAATGTAAGTCTGCGAAGGGACCGCCCTCTACAGCGGAGAGATGTCGGCCGAACCGGCACCTTATGAGGTTTCTGCTGCGAGGCAGGAGTGAATGAGAAGTGGTAACACGGTAAATTCGTCTTCTCTGATTTCCAATGGGAGTCAGAGAAGATTTTTTTATGAAAAAAGGAGAGTAGAGAGTATGGAAAAACAGAAGTATTACATCACAACAGCCATTGCTTACACATCAGGCAAGCCCCACATCGGGAACACCTACGAGATCGTGCTGGCAGATGCCATTGCCAGGTACAAGAGGAGCCAGGGGTATGACGTGTTCTTCCAGACCGGAACCGACGAGCACGGGCAGAAGATCGAGCTGAAGGCCGAGGAAGCCGGCGTGACGCCAAAGGAGTTTGTGGACAATGTGGCAGGGGAGATTAAGAGAATCTGGGATCTGATGAACACCTCCTACGACAAGTTCATCCGCACCACGGATCCGGATCACGAGAAGCAGGTGCAGAAGATTTTCAAAAAGCTGTACGACCAGGGAGATATTTACAAGGGATATTACGAGGGGATGTACTGCACTCCCTGCGAGTCCTTCTTCACAGAGTCCCAGCTTGTGGACGGCAAATGTCCGGACTGCGGCCGGGAGGTGCAGCCTGCAAAGGAAGAGGCCTATTTCTTTAAGATGAGCAAATATGCGGACCGTCTCATCGAGCACATCAACACCCATCCCGAGTTCATCCAGCCGGTGTCAAGGAAAAATGAGATGATGAACAATTTCCTCCTCCCGGGACTGCAGGATCTGTGCGTGTCCAGGACCTCCTTTAAATGGGGAATTCCGGTGGACTTTGACCCGGATCATGTAGTGTACGTGTGGCTGGACGCCCTGACCAACTATATTACCGGAATCGGATATGACTGTGACGGGGAGAGCACAGAGCAGTTCAAGAAAAACTGGCCGGCAGACCTCCATTTGATCGGAAAGGATATTATCCGCTTCCACACCATTTACTGGCCCATCTTCCTCATGGCCCTGGATCTGCCCCTTCCCAAGCAGGTGTTTGGGCACCCATGGCTTCTCCAGGGAGACGGCAAGATGAGCAAGTCCAAGGGAAATGTGCTCTACGCGGATGAGCTGGTGGATTTCTTCGGCGTGGACGCTGTGCGCTACTTTGTGCTCCATGAGATGCCCTTTGACAACGACGGCGTGATCTCCTGGGAGCTGATGGTAGAGAGAATGAACTCTGACCTGGCAAACACCCTTGGAAATCTGGTAAACCGCACGATTTCCATGACAAATAAATACTTTGGCGGCACAGTGACAGACAAGGGCGTGTCCGGGGAAGTGGATGCGGATCTGAAGGCTGTGACAGAGAACATGCCAAAGGCAGTGGAGAGCAAAATGGACGACCTGCGGGTGGCGGACGCCATCACAGAGATCTTTACCCTGTTCAAACGCTGCAACAAATACATTGATGAGACCATGCCCTGGGCCCTTGCAAAGGACGAGGCAAAGAAGGACCGCCTCGAGACTGTGCTCTTTAATCTGATCGAGAGCATCAAAGCCGGCGCGGCGGCGCTGGAGCCCTTTATGCCTGAGACATCAGAGAAGATCCTGGCACAGCTGGGAGACGGCAAGGTGACAGAGAAGCCGGAGATCCTCTTCCAGAGACTGGATCTTGAGGAGGTCATGAAAAAGGTGGAGGAGCTTCATCCCCATGTGGAAGAGAAGGAAGAAGCGGAAAATGTGATCGATATTGAGGCAAAGCCGGAGATCACATTTGAGGAGTTCGGAAAAATGCAGTTCCAGGTGGGCGAGATCATCGAGTGCGAGGCTGTGAAGAAGTCCAAAAAGCTTCTCTGCTCCAAGGTGCGCGTGGGAAGCCAGATCAAACAGATCGTGTCCGGCATCAAGTCCAACTACACGCCGGAGGAGATGGTAGGCAAGAAGGTCATGGTGCTTGTGAACCTGAAGCCGGCCAAGCTGGCAGGTGTGCTCTCAGAGGGCATGCTGCTCTGCGCTGAGGATGCAGACGGCAATCTGGCCCTCATGACGCCGGAGAAGGATATGCCGGCAGGAGCACAGATCTGCTAAAAGCGGGCGGAAGCAGGAAAGAACTCCGTAATTTGGAAAACAGAAAATATACAGAATGTATCTTTTGAAGGTAAAAAGCTGCAGGGCCAGTGCTCCGCAGCTTTTTTGCAGCCACAGGCATATAAAAAATTATATTAAGGATTGCATAAGTGCAAAAATTATGTTATTTTAATAGCATCAGGGCAGCACAGGATGCTGCCGGAAACAATTATTTTCACGCCGCAGATGTCAGAGCGGCAAAGATCTGATTTTCGGAGCCTGTATTCCAGGCATTAGCTTCGATTTGTAAACAAAGGAATAATGCAGGAACAGGGCTTACGTCTTTGAAGCTTCTAAGAGATGTGCTAATATGAAAGCAGACCCCTTTCCTGTATGAGACACACAGGAAAGGAGAAGACAAGTGACGAAGAAAAATGACAAGTTTATCATGCTTCCCACCGTGGACGTGTGCTTTAAGGGACTGATGTACAATCCCAAGGTGAGAAAGGGCTTTATCGCCGCCCTGCTGGGAGCGGACCCGGCGTCCATCCGGGAGACGGTGCTGCTTCCCACGGCGCTGCGGCAGGAATACCCGGACGAGAAGCTGGGCATCCTGGATGTCCGGGCCCTGATGGAGGACGGGGCGCAGGTCAACATGGAGATGCAGGCGTACCCCTTCGGGCAGTGGGACGCCAGATCCCTGTTTTATCTGAGTAAAATGTACACAGATCAGATCGGGAGGGGCGATCCCTACACGAAGCTGAAAAAGTGTATCCATGTGAGCATACTGGACTTTATCCGCTTTGCGGATGACAGGAAATGCCACCGGACCATCAGCCTGTGCGATGAGCAGACAGGGGAAAAGTACACAGACCTTCTGGAGCTGCAGATCCTGGAGCTGAAGAAGCTGCCGGGGGATCTGCGGGAGGACGATGAGGTCATCCAGTGGATGCGTTTTCTGGCTGGGAAGGACCGGAAGGAGTTGGAGGATATGGCAAGTACAAGCGAATATATCGAGGAGGCCTACAGGGAGCTGGAGAGGATGAGCGCGGACGAGAGGGCCAGGCTGGAGTACGAGGCCCGGCAGAAGGCCATTCGGGATCACGATGCCATCATGAGCAGCGCCTGGGAGACCGGCATGGAGAAAGGAATGGAGAAAGGTCTGCGGAAAGGCAGAGAGCAGGGCGTACGCCAGGAGAGAAAGGATATTGCCCTTCGCATGCTGGAAAAGGGCATGGGCATGGAGACGATCGCGGATCTGACCGGTATGGATGTGGAAGAAGTCCGGAAGCTGTCAGAAAAGTTCCGGGCAAAGGAGTGAACCAAATCCTTAACAAAAAATTAATTTTCCCGTTATATGATTTGCTGAGAAATTATGGTATAATTGTTCTACTTACTTTAGATCAACAAGAGAATTGGATGGAAGCGGCATGATTTTTGATACCCACGCGCACTACGATGACGAACAGTTTGATACGGACAGAGACCAGCTTCTTGCCTCTGTGGAGGCGGGAGGCGTGGGCACGATCGTCAATGTGGGCGCGTCCCTTGCTTCTAGCCGGACATCCGTTTCCCTGGCGGAGAGGTATCCCTTTATCTATGCTGCCGTGGGTGTCCATCCGGACCACACGGGGGAGCTGGATGAGGACAAGCTTCGGGAACTGCGGGAGCTGTGCGGCCAGGAGAAGGTTGTCGCGGTGGGTGAGATCGGACTGGACTACTATTGGGATGAGGCTCCCAGGGAGGTGCAGAAGAGGTGGTTTGTGCGTCAGCTTGAGCTGGCCCGGGAGCTGGATCTGCCGGTGCTCATACACAGCCGGGAGGCAGCGGCAGATACGCTGGAGATCATGCAGGAGCACGCCCGGGGATTGGAGGGTGTGATCCACTGCTTTTCCTACTCGAAGGAGCTGGCCCGGGAATATGTGAGAATGGGCTTTTTTATAGGCGTTGGCGGCGTCGTAACTTTTAAAAACGGGCGAAAGCTCAAGGAGGTTGTGGAGGATATTCCGCTCACATCTATTGTCCTGGAGACGGACTGCCCCTATCTTGCGCCTGTCCCTAACAGAGGAAAGAGGAACAGTTCTCTCAATCTCCCCTATGTAGTGGAGGAGATTGCGGCGCTGAAGCATATTTCCTGCGAAGAGGTGGTGGCGCAGACGGAAGAAAACGCCAGAAGATTATACGGAATGAGGAACTGACCTCCGTGCGATCCGGCTTTCGGCCGGGAAGCGGAGGTCGGGGACGGCTCCGGGAAGACTAAATGACGGAGGGAGGCGGGGCGATGCCCGTACCAACACTGGGAAATCCCCAGAATACGATTGAGATACTGAAAAAGTATAATTTTTCTTTTCAAAAGAAATTTGGACAGAATTTTCTTATAGATACCCGCGTACTGGATAAGATCATTGCGGCGGCCGATATAACAAGAGACGATTTTGTGCTGGAGATCGGCCCCGGCATCGGCACTATGACGCAGTATCTGGCTGCGGCGGCGGGTAAGGTGACAGCGGTGGAGATCGACAAGGCGCTGATCCCAATTCTAGCGGATACCCTGAAGGACTATGACAATGTAAATATTGTTAATCAGGACATACTGAAGATGGATATTCAGAGGCTGGTCGATGAGGAGAACGGCGGAAAGCCTGTGAAGGTGGTGGCAAATCTGCCTTATTATATTACAACGCCTATTATCATGGGACTCTTTGAGAGCCATGTGCCCATTGAGAGTATCACCGTAATGGTGCAAAAAGAGGTGGCGGACCGGATGCAGGTGGGACCGGGGACAAAGGACTACGGGGCCCTCTCCCTGGCCGTGCAGTATTACGCCCGTCCCTACATTGTGGCCAACGTACCGCCCAACTGCTTTATGCCCAGACCAAAGGTCGGATCAGCGGTCATAAGGCTGACCGTACACGAGGAGCCGCCAGTGCAGGTGGAGGACGAACGACTGATGTTCCGCATCATACGGGCATCCTTCAATCAGCGCAGAAAGACGCTGGCAAATGGACTGAAAAACTCAGCGGAGCTGAATCTTCCCAGGGAAGTGATCGAAGAGAGTATAGCGGAGCTGGGCAAAGGCCCGGGTATCCGGGGAGAAGCCCTGACACTGGAAGAATTCGCCCTGCTTAGTAATATCATTTATCACAGGATAAATGGGCAGCCTGAAAACCATGAACAGAATAGAGAAAGGAGAACATAAAATGGAGAAACGTTATCCAGCAGCGAGAGCACTTTTTGAGATCACACCGGAGATTGAGCATCTGGCAGAGCTCTGCGAAAAGAATACAGCCATTGACAAGGAGCTCTATACAAAGTACGAGGTAAAAAGAGGACTGCGAGACTTAAATGGAAAAGGCGTTCTGGCGGGACTTACCAATATCTCCGACATCATCGCCAAGAAGGTGGTGGACGGGCAGGAGGTTCCCTGCGAAGGTGAGCTCTACTACCGGGGCTACAATATCAAAGAGCTTGTGAAAGGCTTCCTGGACGCGGATCACTATGGCTTTGAGGAGATCACCTATCTTCTCCTCTTCGGCGAGCTTCCGGATGAGAAGGAGCTGAAGAAATTCCACGAGACACTGGTGGAGAGAAGGACACTTCCCCCCAACTTTGTGAGGGATGTCATCATGAAGGCTCCGAGCCGCGATATGATGAACAGCCTGTCTCGCTCAATTCTGAATCTGTATTCCTATGACGCAAAGGCGGACGACACATCTATTCCAAACGTGCTGCGCCAGTGTCTGAATCTGATCAGCCAGTTCCCCATGCTGATGGTATATGGCTATCACGCCTATAACTACCGCATGGGTGAGGATCTGTTTATCTATGCGCCCAAGCCGGAGCTGTCCACGGCCGAAAATATTCTGATGATGCTCCGTGAAGACAGGCAGTACACGAAGCTGGAGGCCAAGATCCTGGATATGGCGCTTGTGCTCCACATGGATCACGGCGGCGGAAATAACTCCACCTTCACCACACACGTTGTTACATCTTCGGGCACAGACACCTACTCTACGATCGCGGCGGCCATGGCTTCCCTGAAGGGACCAAAGCACGGCGGGGCAAATGTGAAGGTGACCCAGATGTTCGATGACATGAAGAAGCATGTCAAGAACTGGGAGGATAAGGACGAGGTACGCCAGTACCTGTGCGATCTGCTGGACAAGAAGGCATTTGACCACAAGGGACTTATTTACGGCATGGGACACGCGGTGTACTCTGTGTCTGATCCCCGTGCTGATATTTTCAAGTCGTTTGTAAAACAGCTCGCCGCTGAAAAAGGATATGAGAAGGAGTATGCGCTCTATGAGACAGTAGAGCACATGGCTCCGGAGGTGATCGGAGAGAAGAGAAGGATCTATAAGGGCGTTAACGCCAATGTGGATTTCTACAGCGGACTTGTGTACAGTATGCTGGGTCTGCCGCCTGCCCTCTACACGCCCATCTTTGCCGCAGCCCGCATTGTGGGCTGGAGTGCCCACCGGCTGGAGGAGCTGAAAAATGTAGACAAGATCATCCGTCCTGCGTACAAAGCGCTGGCAGAGCACAGGCCATATGTTAAGATGGAGGATCGCTAGGAGGAAGAATATGAAGAGAGAATTCTTTTACCCGTCCGCGGATGGAGAGACAGAGATCCATGGGGTGGAATGGCTCCCGGAGGGCGAGGTGAAGGCTGTGCTTCAGATCAGCCATGGCATGGTGGAATACATAGACCGCTATGACGGGTTTGCTTCCTGGCTTGCAGAAAAAGGATGGTATGTTACAGGGAATGATCATCTGGGACATGGGAAGTCCGTTACGTCAGAGGAGAAGTATGGATTTTTTCATGATCCGGATGGCAATGCCTGTGTCATCCGCGATATCCATACACTCAGGGAACGCGCCGGGGATAGATATCCCGGCGTTCCTTATTTTATGCTGGGTCACAGTATGGGTTCCTTTCTCCTGCGCCAGTATCTGCTGAAGCACGGCAGGGGCCTTGCCGGAGCCATCATCATGGGAACGGGATACAAGGGAGCGCCCATCCTCTGCGCGGGCCAGCTCCTCTGCCGCCTGCTGGCGGCTGTAAAGGGATGGGACTACAGAAGCCGGCTCATTGACAGCCTGGGACTGGGAGGATACAATCGCAGCTTTGAGCCCTGTGAGAGCAAAAGGGAGTGGGTTACATCTGACATCGGGATGCGGGAAAAATATGAGGCAGATCCCCTCTGTAGCTTTACCTTCACAGTCAACGGCTACTATCAGATGTTTGAAGGCATGAAGCAGATCGCGGGAAAGAAGGGGGCGCTGCGCATCCCCAGGACCCTGCCGGTGCTTTTTGTGTCCGGTCAGAAGGATCCCGTGGGCCGCTTCGGGAAGGATGTGGAAAAGCTCTTCCGGATGTACCAGGATGCCGGGATAAAGGATGTCAGCATGAAGCTGTATGAGAATGATCGCCATGAGGTGCTCAATGAGCAGGACCGGCAGCAGGTGTATGAGGATCTGTATGAGTGGATGGAACAACATTTGGGGCAGCAGGAGGAAAAGAAATGAAACGTTCAGAAATTAACCAGGCACTAAAGGAAATGGAGGCCATGATCCGGGAGTACCGGATCTCCCTTCCTCCCTTCTGTCATTTTACACCGGACGAGTGGAAGACAAAGGGGCATGAGTACGATGAGATCCGGGACAACGGACTGGGATGGGACATCACAGATTACGGCCTTGGAGATTTTGACAAAGTGGGATTTTCCCTCATCACAATCCGCAATGGAAACGTGCACGATGATAAATACCCGAAGCCCTATGCGGAGAAGCTTCTTTATATAAAAGAAGGACAGCACTCTCCCATGCACTTTCACTGGAACAAGATGGAGGACATTATCAACCGGGGCGGCGGCAATGTGCTGATCCGGGTATACAATTCTGATGAAAAGGAAGAGTTTGCAGACACGCCGGTAACAGTCCATTGCGACGGGCATGCATACACCGTTCCGGCGGGCGCGCAGATCAGGCTGTGCCCGGGAGAGTCTATCACCATCACTCCTTACCTGTATCACGATTTTGACGTGGAGCAGGGGAGCGGCCCGGTTCTCCTGGGAGAGGTGTCCATGTGCAATGACGACAACACGGACAACCGGTTCTATGAAAATGTGGGAAGGTTCCCTGAGATCGAGGAGGATGAGCCGCCCTACCGGCTGCTGTGCAATGAGTATCCGGCAGCGCAGGAAAAATAGTAATAACTGAATTTGAAGAACTGCTTAATCTTTCTGTAAGAACTATAAAAACAGCGGGGTGATAAGAGCGGGAATATCCCGTTCCTGTCACCCCGCTGTAAGTGTCAGCTCACTTTTTTATTTGCCAAAGGAGCATGTAAAACTGTCACTGTACAGTGACTCGTAGCTGCCTGCGCCATTTACCTCCACCCAGTGCAGGATTTCCAGAGTGAAAGAGAGCTCTTCCGGAGATTCCCCTTCGGCGAGCCCATATGTCTTCTCGGCATTGGGGAAAAAGACAACATCGCTGAAGATACGTCTTCCTGCCGGAAGATCGTGTATGTAGTCGCCTAAAGTCATGTCTTCGGACGTATAGCCGTTGACAGATACATCTTCCCATGAAGTACTCAGGGGCTCTTCGGATTTGTTTTCCATGTATGTGTGAAGCGTATACATGGAACCATCATCATCCCCCTCCAGACCACGGATGATATAGGTAAAGTTCTCGTTATCCGCAACCACCTGCTCGCCCTCGGCGGGCTCGTAGGAGGGAAAGTCAACGGTGTCGGCGGAAAGGCCTGTGGGATAGATGGTACATTCCTGTTCCGGGTTCATGGCCGAAAGTTGTTCGTAAGGGATCGGATTCGTAGCTGCCTGCTGTCCGGGATCTTCGCTGGAATGTTGAGGTACCAGTTCAGGAACAAAAATAATTTCCTCAGCCACGGAAGTTCCATCGGGCAGAGAAAAGGCATATTTAGCAGTACCGCTCTCACCTGCAGCTGCGCCCAGGCCCAGAACATAACCATCTTCAATGCCGGCCGCTTCATTCATTTTTGCGTAGGAACTGTCTGCATCGGCATAGCAGATATCCCCTTCTTCCTCCCAATCAGCATACGAAGCGGCACATCTGTTGATATAGGTGTTCATAGATGATATATCCAGGGCCATATCGTAGGAGGTCTTGTTGGTGAACTGGAATTCCACTATACATTTATCCGCCTCATCGGCCTCGGCTCCCAGTGCGGTGAGAGTATAGTAGTCGTTATCCGCCACCACCGTTTCCTTCAGGGAATATTCCACATTCGGAGTAGAACTCTGCTCTACTCCGGTGGGGGATGGGGAGTCACTGGAGTTGCTGTCAGAAGTGCCGCAGCCTGTCAGAAGTGCGGCGCATATAGTCAATGTAAGAAATGTACGTGTCTTTTTTTTCATATGGTTTTACCTCGTTTCTCTTGAAATTTTTTCATATTTGCCAGGGACAGATGGGAGCTATATGGGAACGGACAGAGGTCCGATGGTCTTCATTCCGCTCCAGTCGCCGGATGCCGGGCCTCCAATGTCCAGTGAAAAGGAGATGGAAGAGCTGCTGGTGATCTCCGGGACTGTATCAGCTGCGTTGAATGATGTAGCGGTGCAGACTGCCTTGCCGTTATTTTCATAATAGTAGCCGCCGATGCTGTACCGGAATGCATCTTCGTCAGGAGAGTAGGAGTATGTGAGGGGTGTACCGTCTACGGTAACATCCTTGATGCGCAGCTGGGCGCCGGCCCCGGTATTGTTGCGGATAACAGCGATAAGACAGCCCTTATCATCCTCTGTTTCTCCTGGCAAATATTTTGCGTGGATCTGGATACCGTTCTGGTCGTAGACAAGCAGCAGATCTTCGGAAAGCTGCGTATCCATCTCACTTTCAAGGGTAGTCCTTACCGTACAGATAGACTGGCTTTCATCCAGGCATTCATTGTAATTGGCATCTGTTGCGCTGAAGGCCAGTTCTATCTCACCAATTTGAGTAATCCCCGCATTGTCGAGAACAGCCTTGCTCAGGGTACAGGTGTCCTCTGCGGTAGACTGGGCAGGAACAGCGATGTAGGCGGAGGAGGAGACCTGGAAACCATTCAGATATGTGTAGGTACCCTCACCTATGGACAGGGAGACATCAGGGCTGCGGAAGCCTATGGTGAGATCCGTGTCGGTGGTGTTATCCACTGTCAGATCCAGACTGTAATCGCCGGTATACTCATTAATGCCAAGACCTGTAGCTGTGATGCGGATGCCGTTTGCATCTATGAGTACCTGTTCTTCTACGTCAAAGTCCAGTCCGTTGTCTGTTTCCTCCGTTTGGGATGGATCTGTCTGTTCCACAGAAATGGAAATACTGTCTTTTTTGTCTTCTTTTTCCCCAGTACTACAGGCGCACAGTGATGTGGTGAGAGCTGTGACCAGAAGAAGGGGCACGATCTTCTTTTTCATCTTTTCCTCCCTTACGGCGTCTCTTGTGGAACGCCTCGTATCATATATAGTAAAAATTTATCACCTTAAAAGAAGCAGGGTCAACACGGTAAAACCTAACATTTTACGGTAAAAAGTAAAAAAAGTCTGTCCCCTTTTTGATCCCTTGTGCGAATACACATTATAGAAGGAATAAAAAGGCGGGAGAGCATCATGGAAAATAAAGAACAGAAAGAGGAAATACTCAGGGAGCTGCTGGAGATGGCCGAAAAGTGCGCGGTCGGGAGTGGAGCGGATCGCCCGGAAGTGAAGTGGCTGCAGAAGAAATTTGCCCGTATGCAGAGAAAATACATGCTAAAGAACAAAAGTCAGGTGGACGGAGTCCTGTATGAGAGGATGGAGGGGCATCAGCCAAAGACAGCAACGGAATGTCTGAAGATACGCTACTGGCGCACGGGCAGATATACACCGATCAACAGAGAACAATGTCTGCGGCTGGGAAGAGCACTGGAGCTGACAGATGAAGAAATGCTATTCCTCATGCAGGGATATTTTGATCATAGTGAGAATGTGTATGACACGCAGGAAAAGTGGAGCAGCGCGTCTTGTGTGGAGAAAGGCAGTCTGCTCAGGCAATTGGAGGAGAGCTATCTGGCAGGTATACCAGAGGAGGAGGTGAAAGCCATGAATATCCGTCCGGGTGAGAGGGAGAAATATTTTCGCCATATCTATTTTACAGATGCTTTCCACTATGTGACCGTTTCGGGTGAGCACAGCATGGAGATGCTGCGGAAACATATTACCAGTACCCGCTATGATTCAGAGCTGAGAAGGCAGATGCGTCTTCAAGGGGAGATCCCGCGTAAAACCATGCTGCGGCATCTTCTGATCCTGAATGCTCCGATGGTGTCCCTTGAAACGGTAAATAGACAGCTTGATTTTCTGGGCTATCTTCCGCTCAGTGAGGATCATACCCTGACCGGCGGGGAACGTCTGGACAGTCTGGTGATCCGCCTCCTTGAGGGCTACGGGGAGGTATTTAATCCGCGGCAGCCCCGCCGGTCACTGTGCTGGCTGCAGGAAGCCTGTCGGGAGATGGACAGGCTTTTTGTGGAGATGAAAAGACCGAGAATGCGGTTCATGCACTTTAAGGCTCTGGAATTATAGAGCGTTAATTGACAAACAGAGGTATGTCCAAATCTTTGTCCCAGAGGTAGTTGATCTGGGGGATTGGCGCATTGCTTACAGGTACCAGGCGGAATGTGGAGACGTCATAGTAGGACGTGTCGATGCCAGCGACAGATAAGATTTCTCCTGTATGAAAGTCACCGGCTATAGGAGTTGACATGGCTAGAAGCCCACAGGGACAGAGATTACAGCTGGCTTCTGGCAGTATATCCTGATCGCCGGTAACATTAAAAGCACACAGATAGAGGTCGGGTATGTTGCTTTCAAAGCGGAGTGTGAATTTCCAATAGCGAATACGCGGGCATGAGGAGACGGAACGGAGTTCTTCTATCTGACTGTCAGGAGATGGACAGACTTCTTCTACTTGTTCCAGATACAGCCGCCCTCCGTAAATTTCACAGGATTTTTCCGCAGGAAAAGTGCATTCCGACAGATCAACAGGTATGTAGAAATCTTCGGGCATTTTATCGGAGAGACAGAAGAAAGGGATATGAAGGGTGATCCCGCCGGGAGGAACCTGGCCGAAATTCCATTCGAAATAATCGATGCCGCTGTTCATGGAATAGTACTCCTGACATTCCCCGGTGTGTACATTTCCGTACGGATCTGTCACTGTAAAAGGATTTTGGCTGTACCCATCACTGAAAAAGGCGGGACAGATAACTTCTGGCATGATGTTCGGACCGTCTCCGCTGCAGAGAGGGTAGATGGACAGGATCAAAGCTCCGCTGTCATCTCGGCGAGGGACAGTGAGGAGACTGTATAGATCGTTAATCTTATATACATTGTCCTGAACCTCCCGGACAGGTGTGCGTTCCATGGAGAAGGTGACATCCACGCTGCAGGAGAAGTCAAAGATCTGTCCCAGGGAAGTTGCGGAAGACAGAGAGAGTGTGAGAACTTCCGGGGAAGCGGGCATTTCTATATTTTCGTAAGTGCAGTAAAGCCACTGAAAACTGTTACCCGAATTGCCTCTGGTGACAGTTCCGGAGCCAAGAAGCACTCCATCCAGGTACAGATCATGAAAGTATGGGATGAAAGAGTCTGAAGGTATGGAGAACAGGGGGAACTCAGGGTTTGAGATATCGGGGAAAGCGTCTCCCCTGGCCTGGACCAGAACCTTTACTTTGAGAGTGCTCTCTGCATATACGGCCGACTTCAGAGTGCCGGTCACGTATTCTGTCTCAAAGGAGACTGGAGTCCCCATATTGTAGGCGGCGGTTTCGGGAGTGGAGACCGGGCCATAGCCGTCCAGCCAGTAAAAAGCAGACTGGATCCCGCTGGTGCTGCCGGGAGAGGATTCCCGGACAGCAGCAAAATTGTCCTGGGACTGTACCGGATTGTCCTGTGCATTTGCCTGCGGCTGCATGTTTGCCTTTGTACCGGAATCTTCGGGCTGTTCGTTGTCTTTGTCATTATCTGTTATGATCAAAGGCTCGGGCTTGTTATCCTCTTCGTTTTTCCCAACGATGATTTCCCACAGGTCCGGGATGAGATCGTAGTGCCGCAGTACGCAGTAGGTGCAGGCTGACAGGGCCAGTAGTGCCACAATGATGAGGGTGAGCAGGAAGGAACGACGCAGTTTTCCTATACTGCGCTGATGTCTCTTTTTTACAGTCTCGTAGGGCAGCCCCAGGGAGGCGGCGATTTCTTTTATGGACATGCCGTCATAATATTTCATACGGATCAGGTCCGCTTCATCGGGGCGAAGTTCTTTCATTGCTCTCTCTACATCGGCCCGGAGTTCTGCCAGGGCAATCTGGCGGTCTGCGGTAGATGTAGCAACGCGGCCACGGCTTTTTTCTTTCCGGTAGCGGGAGACGGCTAGATTTCGGGCGATAGCAGCCAGATAGACGGGCAGGGAGGACTTCTGCGGATTATACTTGTCCCGCTGGAAATAGAAGATGGAGAAGGTTTCGTTTACGCACTCCTTAATATCTTCCGGATTTTGCAAATGCCGGGAGACAATGCTCCAGATAAGACCCGTGTAGCGCTCCATGAGAAGAGTAAGGCCGGTCTGGGGACTGCGGTTGATCCTGTCCAGGATCTGCTGGTCTGTGAAAGGATGTGCGTGCATGAAACTTCTACCTCCTCTGCTCCTGCGGTGCCAGGATGATGCGACAAGGCTCTCCTGAGCAGGTGGATTATTTACAAAAATAGTACCACAAGAAAAAGAAGGATATCAACAAAGTAAAAGTTAACCATTTTGGCACAAAAGACAGACCTGTTATTGTTTCCTTGCTGTCATTTCTGCGCAGTCTGCCGCAGGAGAGACTGAGAAGAAAAACTGTGATGTAAAGAAGAGAAATGGACACTTTTCAGAAATCCTCATGCAGAATGGCCTGCACAGGCTTTTTCGTCCTGGGAAGCCAGAACTGGACGAGAGGTCCGGTTAGAAAGACGGCGGCCACAGTCCCCGCGCCCACAGTGCCTCCGAGCAGGAAGCCAAGCACTACAAAAAAGAGGTCGCAGCCTACGCGCACCCACCGAAACTGGACGGAGGGGAGGCGGTCGGACAGGATCACGGCCACCAGGTCGTTGGGGCCGGTGCCTGCGTTGCTGTTGATGACAATGGACATGCCGGCTGACAAAATGACGCATCCCAGGAGCATGCTGGCGATGCGGACAGCCATGTCCGAAGCGCCGTTGATCCAGCATCCCAGAAGCCAGGTGAACAGATCGATGATGGGGCCGCCGCAGAAAGCGCAGACAACAGTGCCCGGCTTTACATAGCCTTTCGTGCCAAGCAGCATGAGGATCATGAGGATGCAAAGGACAATGACGTGGACGGTTCCCACCGTGAGGCCGGACAGACGGGACAGTCCCTGGATGAATACGGTGAATGTATCTGTGCCGAGCTCTGACAGGAGAAAGAGCGTTACTCCAAGATGAGCAACGGCGAGTCCTGCCAGCAGGATGGACAGCGCTTTTGCCCAGTCGGCAGCGGTTCTCCCTGAGGTGTCAGATGCAAATGTTTCCTTTTTGTTTTCCATGATCTACGCTCTCCTGATAGAAAATATTTTTTTCTATAATAAAGCAAAGTGGGGAGATCCCGCAACTGTATTTTGGAGCGGACAGGACCGGGACGCGTTTTGGACAAACTTTAGACAGCGAAAACCCGCTGGCCTTTCGGCCGGCGGGTTTTCGTCGTTGTTATAGTTATCTAAAGGAATGAGAGTAAAGTGCAACACCAAAGGTTTCCGCCCTGGTGCCTTACTTTATGAGGGGGGAGATAGTTGACTGTTGATCAACTATCTGACTGTTATTATAGGGAACAGATATGTCTAAAATATGACCGGTCTCTAAAAAAATCAGAAAGTTTCTTAATAGAACCTTAAGTTTTTATAATCTGTATGTTTAGAATTAAAAAAATGACAAATATCGAAAGTTTTCGCTCTATTCATTACCTTTTATTATAGCACGAAATGCTGTAAAATCAAGGGATTTATGGCAATGAGGCTGTAGCGCTAAGGGAGTGAACAAAAAAATAATCAGCCACCCGGGTGGGCGCCTGATTACTTTTTCTGCCCGGCTTCGGCAAAGCTGTGAAGCCTCTGATAGATTTTCAAGAGCAGATAACGGGAGTCGAACCCGCCTTTCCAGCTTGGGAAGCTAGCGTCATACCGATAGACTATATCTGCATATTTCCAGTATAACAGCTTTTGTAAAAAAATCAAGCGGGTGATGGGAATCGAACCCACGTATCCAGCTTGGAAGGCTGGTGTTCTACCATTGAACTACACCCGCGAACGAATGTTATCTTATCATAGAAAAGGCCAAAATGCAAGGGAAAATATGAAAATCTGTGCAAAACAGCAAAAAATACAAAGTCCGGAATAGATGCAGGGGATCTGTGTGACGACATCACAGAAAAAAAGCCGGAAATGTGCTAACATTATACTGATATGAGCGAAAAGAGATACGGCAGTGAAATGCTGGCGGAAAGGAGAGATTGACATGAAGGTTGTGATCGTAGGGGGAGTGGCAGGAGGAGCCACGGCGGCGGCCAGGATCCGCAGACTGGACGAGGAGGCGGAGGTGATTGTATTCGAGAGATCCGGATATGTCTCCTATGCGAACTGCGGCCTGCCCTATTATATTGGCGGCGTGATCGGGGAGGCATCGGAGCTGACGTTACAGACTCCGGAGAGCTTCTGGAGCCGCTTCCGCATTGACATGCGTGTGCGCCATGAAGTGACGGCTATTCATCCGGAGTGCAGGACTGTGACTGTCCGCAGCCTGGACAGCGGGGAAAGCTTTGAGGAGAGCTACGACAGACTTCTCCTTTCACCTGGGGCAAAGCCCATTCTGCCCCGGTCGGTGGACGCGGGAGTGCCGGGGCTGTTTACCCTGCGCACTGTGGAGGATACGCTGCGGATCCGGACATTCATAGAGAAAAATCATCCCAGGTCAGCGGTTCTGGCCGGCGGCGGGTTCATCAGTCTGGAGCTGGCAGAAAATCTCCGGGAGCTGGGGATGGATGTCACCATTGTCCAGCGCCCCGGGCAGCTTATGAAGCCCTTTGACCCGGATATGGCCTCCTTTATCCATGCCAGGATGAGAAAGAACGGTGTAAAGCTGCTGCTGGGACACGCAGTGGAAGGAGTGGAGGAAAATGGCGGCAGCCTTCGGGTTCTCCTGAAGGACGGCAAGGCTCTGGCGGCAGACATGACTGTTTTTGCACTGGGAGTCTCGCCTGACACCCATCTGGCAAAGGAGGCCGGATTGAGGCTGGGCCTGAAGGACAGCATTGTCGTAAACGACCGGATGGAGACATCTGTGCCGGACATCTACGCTGTGGGGGATGCGGTGCAGGTCACACAGTCTGTCTCCGGAGAGGATGTGCTCCTCTCCCTGGCAGGCCCGGCCAACAGACAGGGGCGCATTGCGGCGGACAACATCTGTGGCGGCGACAGCCGTTACAGAGGCTCCCAGGGATCCTCCATCATCAAAGTGTTTGATATGACGGCGGCTGTCACTGGGATTAATGAGCAGGCGGCAGAGAGAGCGGGCATCAGAGCTGACAAGGTCTACCTCTCCCCGGCCAGCCATGCGGGCTACTATCCCGGCGCCAGGACGATGATCATGAAAGTAATCTATGAAAAGGAGACCTGCCGTCTGCTGGGAGCCCAGATCGTGGGATATGAGGGGATAGACAAACAGATCGACGTGCTGGCCACGGCCATAAGCGCGGGGATGACAGCTACCCGGCTCAAGGATCTGGATCTGGCCTACGCGCCACCCTACTCTTCGGCCAAGAGCCCGGTCAATATGGCCGGCTTTATCATCGAGAATATAGCAGACGGAAGGCTGAAGCAGTTTCACTGGCACGAGGCAGACACGTTGCCGAGGGACGGGAGTGTGACCCTGCTGGATGTGCGCACAGAGCAGGAGTACGGGGCCGGACATATAGACGGATTTTGCAATATTCCTCTGGATGAGCTGCGTGAGCGGATAGGCGAGCTGGAGCAGGGAAAGCCGGTTTACGCCGTATGCCAGAGCGGTCTGCGCAGCTATATTGCGTGCTGTATTCTGTCCCAGAAGGGATTTGACTGCTATAACCTTTCAGGAGGATACAGGCTCTACAGAAGTGTGCGTGAGGATTGTGGCTGTGCGGATGAGTCATTTCCGTGCGGTATGGACAGGACAGTATCCCGGTAGAGTGGTGCTCTGTGGCTGGAAGCGCACATATGACAGCGTGCATATGCCGGCGCGCATATGGGGCAGTATACATCTGATGTGATGGGAAAGAAAAGCAGGAAGGGAGGAGGGCCCATTTTGCTTCGGTTATTTTAAATGCCCTGTAAGAATATCGACGAATTCACCAGTCGTAGGTTTGCTGAAAAGAGGGCAGGGAGAAATGGCCTGCAAAAGATTTTTGTTTCCTCTTTCCCAGCATACGGTGATGACAGTGCGCAGGTCACGCTCCACACTTCCGGCGCTTGTGTGGCAGATCTCTGCGATTTTAGGATATAGTAGCTTGCTGATGCCGAGCAGGTAGTCTTCGTCTTCAAGGCAAAGTGAAACCGCAACGATCAAATATCTATATCCCCTATAGGTAGCACCAATTCCAAGAGAACGCACAAGGTATTGAATATCTTTCATTTCAGCGATAACTATAACTCCCTTCCTGCCTGGCAGAACTCCACATGCTATATTATCGGAAAGCAGCCCGCTTCTAATTATAAACGACATTATTCGACATTCTACGATAAAACAAGACGTATTTGTGAACCTTTTGACGGGAATGACATATACTGATCATGAACAGAAAAAAAGGCGGTGGCTCTGTGAGTATTTTTGGAATAGACGTGAGCAGATTTCAGGGAAATATTGACTGGGCGGAGGTAAAGCGGGCGGGCGTGGAGTTCGCTATGCTCCGGGCGGGATTTGGCAGCGGGAGCATTGATGTCCAGTTTCGCAGGAACGCGGAGGGGTGCTGCGCGGAGGGCATCCCTTTCGGCGTTTACTGGTTTTCCTACGCCTATACGCCTGATATGGCGCGTCAGGAGGCGCGCCAGTGCCTGGAGACCATAGAGGATTACAGGGTGGAATACCCGGTGTGCATCGATTTTGAGCAGGATTCAGTCCGGTACGCTCAGACAAAAGGCGTCACAGTGACAAAGGAGCTGGCCACCCGGATTGTAGAGGAGTTTTGCGGGGAGGTGGAGGACAGGGGGTATTTTGCCATGTACTACAGCAATCTGGACTTTCTGGAGCGGATGTTCGATGAAAGACTCCGGGAAAAGTACGCCCTCTGGTTCGCCAGATACGCCCGCGAGCCGGGCATTGACGGCATTGCCATGTGGCAGTACACGGAGAGCGGGAGCGTACGTGGGATCGCCGGGGACGTGGATCTCAACCGGGCCTTCTACGACCTGGCGGAGGTGATCCGAAGGAGAGGGCTGAACCATCTAAAATGATTTCATAATTTCTTAAGAATTTCCCCAACTGCCTCTTAAAAAATCCCTGCTATTCTTGTAATATGTAAGGGAGGTGATAGAAGATGGCAAAAATATTAGTATGCGACGACGATAAAGAGATCGTGGAGGCAATTGACATATATCTGACACAGGAGGGCTATGAGGTGCTGAAGGCCTACGACGGGCAGGAGGCGCTGAAGGTGCTGAAGGCCAACGATGTGGACCTTCTTGTGATCGATGTCATGATGCCCCGTCTGGACGGGATCCGGGCGACGCTGAAGATCCGGGAAGAGAACAATATTCCCATTATCATCCTCTCTGCAAAGTCCGAGGACGCGGATAAGATCCTCGGACTCAATGTGGGGGCGGACGACTATGTGACAAAGCCGTTTAATCCGCTGGAGCTGGTGGCCAGGGTGAAATCCCAGCTGCGCAGATACACCCAGCTTGGGAGCACGGCAAAAGAGACAGACGCGGCAGTGTACACGACAGGGGGGCTGTCCATCAACGATGATCTCAAGGAGGTGACCGTGGATGGGGAGCCTGTGAAGCTGACACCCATTGAGTACAATATTCTGCTGCTTCTCGTGAAAAATCAGGGCAAGGTTTTCTCTATCGAACAGATTTATGAAAACATCTGGAACGAGGATGCCATCGGAGCGGACAACACAGTGGCGGTGCACATCCGTCACATCCGCGAGAAGATCGAGATCAACCCGAAGGATCCCAGATACCTGAAGGTGGTCTGGGGCGTGGGCTATAAGGTGGAGAAGCTTTAGGAGGGAGAACGTATGAATAAATGGTATAAATCGGCTCCCATAAAGGGAGTCCTGCTTCTGGTTCAGCATGTGCTTGTGGTCCTGGCGGTCATAAGCCTTGTGTGGCTGGCGGCCTACCCGGGCATGGCCCAGGATATTTTTTCAGGGAAATCGGAGGCCAGCTACGCCCGGTCAGAGGGCTTTGGGCAGCAGGCCTACTACGACTCACAGAATATACTGAACGCTCTGGCAGACAAGGGGGACCTGGAGACAGACGGGAAGCTGGATGAAAACAAGCTGGTGGACATCCAGACCCTCTACGACACGGGAAACATTTCAGGGGAAAATGAAAACGGACTGGCGTACACGATCCACGACCTGGTGGACTGGAGAGATAAGCTGAACAGCGGGGATCTCTCCTCCGGCGACAACATGTCCTACAACAGCGGGGAGAACTCCATCGTGGTATGTCAGAGGCCGGACGGCACGTACGAGTACTACTATTATGAGGAGCTGAAGAGCCTGATCGACTCCGGGGAGCTGTCTTTTATGACAGACCCGGACACAGGAGTCACATCCGAGGATGTCATGAACTACCTGCGGGACGGCACCCTGTACGAGGGGGACGGCCTGGGCACGGTGGTAGACCGGAACAATCAGGTCATCTACCGCACCATCTGGAACTATGACGGCTTCTGGATCCAGGAGGGGCCCAGCCCGGACGGAGTCCAGTCCATTCTGGATATAGTGAACAGTGACGAGCGTTGGAACGGAAAGCTCTACGAGGCCTACTCGGAAATCTACTCGGCTATCGACCTGGTGTCACAGAAAATGGACAATTACGAGGCGGCAGGCGATGCCTGGGAGGAGGGAAACACAAATCTTACCTATATATATGCGGACACCGCCTCCGGGACAGTGAGCACAAACAGAGCGGCGTTTGCGGACTATGACAGCCTGGAGGACAATATCCAGAAGCTGAAGGAAGAGGGAAGCTACACGGTAGTTCGCCCGGCCCTGGCCGACTTTGACAGCAATATGAGCGGCGTAGAGGGAAACAGCTGGAGACACACCGTGGAGAACATGGGTCCCGCAGGAGATCATTTCGTGTATGCAGTGGGCATCAACACCGACTATCCGGTGCAGGACAGCTACTATGTACAGAACCAGCGGTATGAGAAATACGCGCCGGCCATCCAGGGTGTGATCGCCATGGGCGTCCTCTCAGTGGTGGGAATTCTGGGCATCCTTGTGTGGCTCACTATTGTGGCCGGCCGCACAAACAGGGACGAAGAGCTTCACCAGAATTTCTTTGACCGGATCAAGACCGAGCTGGCGGCAGCGGTGACTGTCATAGCCTGGGTCTGCCTGGTATACCTGGTCACCAATGTCTATGGACCTTTTGTGGGAGTTGTCTACCAGGGAGACGCGTCCTACTATTACACAGAGACCGCATTTGATATCAACGTGCCGGATGTGGTGGTGGTATCCCTGATCGCGGTGCTCAGCTGCGCTGTGTTTATGATCGGCTACCTGAGCCTGGTGCGCAGGATCAAGGCGGGCACCCTCTGGAAGAACAGTATCATCAGATGGCTGTGCGGCTTTGTGCGGAAGGTGATCCGCCATATGAGCGAGGTGTGGCGGATCGTGGTGGCGCTGCTGGCAGTGCTCTTTCTACACTTCCTGGTGCTGGAGTCCGGAGGAAGCGTATTCCTCTTCGCACTCCTCATGTTCGCGGTGGATGTGCTGGTGGCGGTCTACATGATCCAGCAGGCCATCGGAAGAAACAGGCTGGGAGCCGGGATCGAGAAGATCGCGGCCGGCGAGGTGGACTACAAGATTCCCCTGGACGGTCTCAAAGGCGGACAGAGAGACATTGCCGGGAAGATCAATACCATCGGCGCGGGGCTTGACGCGGCTGTGGAGGCCAGCATGAAAAACGAGAGGCTGAAGACAGACCTGATCACCAACGTGTCCCACGACATCAAGACGCCTCTCACCTCCATCATCAACTACGTGGACCTTCTGAAGAGGGAGAATTTCACGGACCCGAAGATACAGGGCTATCTGGACGTGCTGGAGGCAAAGGCACAGAGGCTGAAGACGCTGACAGAGGACGTGGTGGAGGCGTCCAAGGTGAGCTCCGGAAATATTTCGCTGGAGTACATGAACATCAACCTGGTGGAGATGATCCAGCAGACCAGCGGGGAGTTCGAGGAGAAATTCGGCGCCAGGGGGCTGAAGGAGGTGCTGACCCTTCCGGAGGAGGAGGCTATCATCCACGTGGACGGACGTCGCATGTGGAGAGTGCTGGAGAATATTTACAACAACGCCGCCAAATACGCCATGGAGGGAACCAGGATCTACGCGGACCTGACAGTGGATGCGAAGACTGTGACCTTTAATCTGAAAAATGTGTCTGAGCAGCCCCTGAACATTGACGCGGATGAGCTGACCGAGCGCTTTATCCGGGGCGATGTGTCCCGGAGCACCGAAGGGAGCGGGCTGGGACTTTCCATCGCCAAATCCCTGACCGAGATGCAGGGAGGCACATTTACACTGTATCTGGACGGAGACCTCTTCAAGGTGACCATCACCTTCCCGAGGGTGACAAAGGATGGGGCCCCGGAGGGCCAGGGGGCAGCGCCGGAGCAGTAAAAGCAGCATAGTGAGAGATCAATGGGGACTGGTATTTTCTGAAAAAAACCGGTCCCCATTTACTCATTTCCCATCTTGCGCTATAATATGGCTATGGAAAATTTAAGAGTACTATTTGAAGAAAATTTAAATACAGATTTTATCTCCGCCACCCTCAGCAGTCCAAGGACAAAGGGCGGCGCGGTCAAAGTGAAGGTGCGCCCCCTGCTGAAGAAGGGCACACTTTTCTTTCAGTTGGAGGCGTTTAAGGGGAACCAGGCGTTTCACCGGAACCTGCCCGCCGATGAAGCCTGCGCGGCGCTGCTCCTATATATGGAAGAGATGAAGCAGCTCCAGATGGAGACGCGGCAGGCGTCCGTCACGGCGCTGGTGAGCAAAAAGGGAAAGGTCACCGTAAAGAAGAAGGCCAGAAAGGAGCCGGCGAAGAAGGCTGACCTGTCTCACAACAGGCAGAAGAGATACATCCTCGAGGAGGGGGTGCCTGTTCCCTTTCTGGTGGATCTGGGTGTCATGACCGGGGAGGGGAAGGTGGTTCACGCGAAATTCGACAAGTTTCGCCAGATCAACCGTTTCCTGGAGTTCATTGAAGATATCCTGCCCCGGCTTAAGGACCGGGCCGGAGACGGCAGGGAGCTGACGATTCTCGATTTTGGCTGCGGGAAATCTTACCTCACATTTGCCATATACTACTACCTTCACGAGCTGAAGGGATACGACATACGGATCATCGGCCTGGACCTGAAGAGGGACGTGATCCGCCGATGTAATGAGCTGAGCGGGAAGTACGGCTATGAGAAACTGCGGTTCCTGGAGGGAGATATTGCAGACTACACCGGCGTGGACCGAGTGGACATGGTGGTCACTCTACACGCCTGCGACACGGCCACGGACTTTGCCCTGGCCAAGGCCATCGGCTGGGACGCGAAGGTGATCCTGTCCGTGCCCTGCTGTCAGCATGAGCTGAACCGCCAGATTAAGAGCGATGTCCTGGAGCCGGTGCTTAAGTACGGCCTGATCAAAGAGAGGATGGCCGCCCTGGTGACAGATGCCCTGCGGGCCCAGTACCTGGAGAGAGAGGGCTATGAGACTCAGATCCTGGAATTTATCGACATGGAGCACACGCCGAAAAACATACTGATCCGGGCTGTGAAGACCGGAAGGAAGGGAAGCAATGAAGAGAAGCTGCAGATGTGCGAGGAGGCGCTGCACGTGCGTCCCACGCTTGGAAGGCTGTTAGATACGAAGTCAGAAAAAGAGCAAGGAGCAGACAGATGAAGAGACGCCTGATACACGCGGGCATACTGGCCGCCGTCTTTGTCGTGGCGGTCATCGTGTTCAGCTACGTGACCAACAGAGGAAACAACAATATGACAGCAGACCTGGGGAGCGCCACTTTGCCCTCTGTGTCCTTTGCCTGTCAGGGATATGAGGTGAACTATCTGACCGGTTACACCCAGGAGATGGATGTGACCACCATGCGGGACAGCATCACTCCGGTAATCGACCAGACACTGGAGATGCATATCCAGACCTACGATGCCCGTGTCCGGTCTTTGGACTACGAAGTATACACCCTGGACGGCTCCAGTCAGCTGTCCCGGGAGAGTGTGGATGAGCCCCAGGAGACGGTGAGCCTTACCTTTGACGGGGGCCTTCTGACGGAGGAGCGGCTCCTTCTTCTGACTCTCCATGTGGACGATCAGGAGGTTTACTACTATACGAGAATAGCGGACGGGGCAGAGTTCTCCCTTCCGGAGTGTCTGAAATATATTTCCGACTACCATGTAAATGCCATGGGAAAGGTGGAGAATGTGGGTGTGGGAGCAGCCCTTGAGCCGACCGGCGAGGAGGGGACGAACTTTTACCACGTGACCATCCACTCAGACTACGACCACGTGTCCTGGGGAAGCCTGCAGCCGCAGGTGACAGGGACTGAGAGGTGGAAGATCACTGAGTCGAACTCTACATACACCTCGGTCATCCTGGAGTACCAGGTGCAGTGCGCAGGGGAGGAAAATGAGCGGGATCTCTACACAGTAAAAGAATTTTTCCGGGTGAGAAATGCCTCCGGAACCATGTATCTTCTGGACTATGACCGGACTATGGAGCAGATCTTTGACCCCACCCAGACGGTGCTGAGCGAGAAGGGGATCCTTCTGGGGATTACAGATCCCGACGTGCCCTATCTTGTCAGCGAGGAGGGAAACCGGGTGGCCTTTGTCCAGGGAGGAGAGCTCTGGTACTACAATCAGGAGGCGGACGAGATGTCCCTTCTCTTCAGCTTTATGGACTCGGAGAGCAAGGATATCCGAAATCTCACAGATGAGCATGAGATCCGCCTGCTGCGCATGGATGGGGACGGAAATGTCACCTTTGCGGTCTGCGGCTACATGAACAGAGGCTCCCATGAGGGGGAGGTGGGAGCGGCCATCTACTATTATCAGGCAGAGCAGAACAACATCGATGAGAAGGCCTTTATTCCCAGCAGCAAGTCCGCCGCCGTGGCGTCGGAGGAGCTGGGAAAGCTGGTATACTACAGCGTGGACCGGGAGATGCTCTACGTGCTGGCGGGAGGCACGCTCTATGAGATCAATATGGAAAACGAGGAGCAGACAGTCCTTGCGGAGGGGCTGGAGGAGGGACAGTATGTCACCTCCGACGACGGGCAGCTGGCAGCCTATCAGACAAGCGGCACTCTGTACGAGGCTTCGGAGGTCACGGTCATGGACCTGGAGATCGGGAAGAGCTACACGGTGCAGGCTGATCAGGATGCCTCCATCCGGCCTCTGGGATTTGTGAACACAGACTTTGTGTGCGGCATGTCCAGACAGTCTGACGCGGGGCGCACGGTCTCCGGCGAGGAGGTGTACCCCATGTATAAAGTGGAGATACGCAGCAGCGCCAAGAAGGTGCAGAGGACTTACCAGTCGGACAGCGACTATGTGCTGAGCGTGGAGGTGTCCGGCGGCATGATCAACCTGGATCGGGTGGTGAAGAGCGGGGACTCCTACACACAGATCGCGGCCAGCCAGATCACCAGCAATGCGGAGAAAAAGGAGAGCAATATCTCACTTGAGTCCTATGTGACAGACCTGAAGGAGACCCAGATGAGGCTCACCTTTGCGGACGGCATCCCCGACAGAAACCCCAAGGTGCTGAGGCCCAAGCAGGTGCTCTACGAGCAGCCGGCTCAGGTGGCCTTTGAGGAGACCGGTGAGGGGGATGTGTACTATGTGTACGGGACAGGCCGTTTCCAGGGCAGCTACGACAGGGCCGGGGATGCCATCGTGAAGGCGGACGAGGTCAGCGGCGTGGTGGTGTCCGGAGACCAGAAATACGTGTGGGAGAGAGGAAACCGGTATCTGGAGTACCTCATCACGGACAGGGATGACGCGGTGAACGCTCTTCGGGAGAGACTGGCCGGGGGCGCCTCCGCTGTGGACGCCGTACAGGAGGTGCTGGGCGGACAGACCCTGGACCTGACCGGATGCACCACGGAGGAGATGCTGTACATTGTCAACAACAATATGCCTGTGGTGGGCGTCGGGGGGGACGGTAGCTCCGTCATCCTCATCGGCTACGACCAGTCCTATGTGACCTACATAGAGACGGCCACGGGAAACAGGACAGCCATCTCCTATGAGCAGATGGACAGCCTCCTGGCGGGGAGCGGGCGCACATTTATCAGTGCGCTGGAATAAGAAAAAAGAAGAGATAAACGAGGCGCAGGCCATCTGTGTGGATCACAGAACGGCCTGCGCCTCGTTTGTATTTTTCTATCTTTTGAGCATTCTGAGCAGGAAACGGCAGCGCTTCAGTCTACATGGAAGCGGCTCTGGGAAACAGTGTGTTCCGGTAGCGGTTCAGCGCATAGTAGACGATCAGTCCCAGAATTGTACAGGAAATCACCTCGCCAACGCCAACTGTCAGCATCAGGAAGGGCAGCGGCAGGTTCACGCCATAGGCGATCCGGAGCACCAGGGGGACGATGACTACATTGGAAATGATGGGAGGCAGTGTGCCGATGACCGGTCTGCGGCTGCGCAGCAGCCAGGTGAACACGGCTCCGATCAGTGTGGCCAGGCTTCCGAAGATAATGTCCGGAAGAAGCGCTCCTCCCACCACATTTCCGAGCAGGCATCCGATGAAAAGTCCCGGGATGGCCGCCGGTGTAAAGAGGGGCAGGATGGTCAGCGCCTCCGCGATCCGCACCTGGATCTCCCCGAAGGAAATCGGTGCGAAAATGTAGGTCAGCACCACGTAGATGGCAGCGATCATGGCTGCCTGAGTCATAAATGCTACATTCTTGTTCTTCATATTCAGTTCTCTCCTTTAGTTTTGTTTTACGAGTGGAAGGTCTCGAACACTCGGCACATTTTACGGCGGTGACCGCCGGCAGACCTTGAAAGACCTTGGTTTTATGCGGGTCTGCAACGTGGGATAGTATAGCATGACGGCAGTGGGAAATCAAGAGAAGTACCAAAAAAGTACCAATAAGAAAGAAAAGCTGCCCCGCCAGTGATGGCATGGGCAGCAGTTTGCTACTTAGATATCTATTGAGCTAAAATCAATGGTTAGATCATCATAGATCCCGGCTTTGACAGCTTCAGAGAAAGTATATTCTGCGGTATCGTCGGACTCAAACGAATAAACCATGATCCTGTTTTTCTCTGGATCAACAATCCAGTATTCACGAACTCCGGCAGTTCGGTATTTGAACAACTTGGTATAGTAGTCCATCCGCCTGCTGCCTGGAGAGACAATTTCGATAATCCAGTCCGGAGCACCTGTGCAGCCTTTGTCTGTGAGCTTGTCAGAGCTGCATATAACGCTTATATCCGGCTCGACATAGTTTTTATCGTCTTCGTTCAAAAACACGGCAAATGGGGCGATATCGACCTCACAGGACCCTCCTTTTTTGTCGATATAGTCCGCAACCTTACGATAGAGAGCGCCAAGTATCTGCTGATGTTTTCGTGTGGGAGGCGCCATCATATACATCTGGCCGTCAATCAGCTCCGCCCGTTGTCCGTCAGGCAGGGCATAGATATCTTCAATGGTATACTCTTTGTTCTGTTGCAGTAATGGCATAATAACACATCCTTTCATGGTGAGAGTGTTGACGGTTGTGAGAGGGCTATTCTTCATCATCCCAAAAGGTTTCGCCAATCTCGTTTTCATGAAGCGCTAAAATAGCCCGTGGAAAAAGAATAAATAGTAAAAAAGAATATTATTGTTCCCGCTTCATCCGTTCATCAATGGCCTTTTTGATATAACCGTTCACAGACTCCCCGGTTTTATCGGCCGCTGCTTTAATCTCCTCATACTTCTCTTTTTGAACGTCTAAGGGGATGCGCTTAAGTCTGGACTTTTTATAATCGTATAAGTATTCTTTTCTTTCTTCAGATATCGGCACTGTTTCACCTGCTTTCTTCGCTGATGATTTGAAGGTATCTTTAAAATAGAGATACCTTCTTTACCTTACAATAAAAGTATATCATAAAACCAATGATGTGTACACTACAAAAATATGCAAAATTATGTACCCAAATATGAATTTGTCCACAATCCACAATGTTCAGATGCGTTTACAGAGCAGCCTGCCCTTCCCCTCTCCAACCTTTCCCCCTGCCAGGAGATATTTTTTCAGATTTCTCTGAAGGGAGGTGTCCTCGGGCAGGTCAGCGAAAGAAATGTCCGGGCGCTTGTAGAC
Organism: Faecalicatena fissicatena; assembly: GCF_016900595.1. Lineage (NCBI taxonomy): Bacteria > Bacillati > Bacillota > Clostridia > Lachnospirales > Lachnospiraceae > Faecalicatena > Faecalicatena fissicatena. Next base: position 185,638 of record NZ_JACLYY010000005.1, on the reverse strand, counting down.
CCATGTGAGAAAGGAGTCCGGATCCGGGAACACGTCTGTCACCTCGTATTCATCCTGGAAGGAGCGGATCCTGGAGCCCTCTGGCAGACATCCCTTCAGGGCAGGACTTAAGAGCCAGGAGGTGCAAAGGAAGGGAGCACCCTCGTATGCGGGGAAAAAACGGGCGATAAAGTCCCGCGCCATATCATAGGAGCGGTGGCGGGTCTCCGGGGATAAATCCGCGTCCGAGGGGATGTGGACGTGGACCGCTTTATCTTCTCCGTCCTCTGTCAGTTCAAATTCCAGCGTGCCCAGGCGGAAGAGCCGGGCGGCCAGCTGTCGCATGGTCCAGAAGTCCCGGTCAAATCCGAAGACGCCGTAGCTTTCCTGGTGTTCATTTATAAAGCGGGTAAAGCATTTCAGAGTTTCAATGTATATATCGCCGGAAATGCCAAGGGACTGATAGGAGCGCCAGGTTTCCCCGCAGCAGATGAGCATAAGGGTGAGGATTTTTATGCCAAGAGGGTCCTCGCCGATCAGCGCTTTCAGCCGCACCAGGGCGCTGTCCCAGGTAGCGGTGGTGAGAAGCTCCTCAAGCAGGGGACGGGCCTGGGGGAGGAGGTCTGTGAACTCCTTTGAGGACTGTATAGAAAGGACAGCGTCTGTGATCTCCGGGGGAAGGCTGATGGAGTGACAGAGTTCGGTAAGCTGAGTTGGTGATAAGATTTTCATAAAGGTACCTGCTTTCTTGTTTCCTGCTTTTGAGTCTAACACATACTTCTGCAAAAAGAAAGGAGGCCGGGACTTCTGCCAATCCTTCCTTTTAAAACTGCTATCGGTGTGCTATAATGTTTGAAAGTGCTGAAAAAAAGATATAGATATCAGAAGGAGTAAATGATCATGAAGCTTACAACAGTCAGAGAATTATATAAGAACACGGAGGCCTTCCTGGATAAGGAAGTGACCGTGGGCGGCTGGGTGCGCAGCATCCGGGACTCCAAGACCTTCGGGTTCATCGTGGTAAATGACGGGTCCTTCTTTGAGACCCTGCAGGTGGTGTACCATGACACCATGGACAATTTCGCGGAGATCTCCAGACTGAACGTGGGAGCTGCTATCATCGTGAAGGGAACCCTGGTGGCCACACCCCAGGCAAAGCAGCCCTTTGAGATCCAGGCGGAGACGGTGGAGGTGGAGGGCGCTTCCGCGCCGGACTACCCGCTCCAGAAGAAGCGCCACAGCTTTGAATACCTGCGGACCATCGCCCATCTTCGCCCCAGGACGAACACCTTCCAGGCTGTGTTCCGGGTGAGATCCCTGACAGCCTACGCCATCCACAAATTCTTTCAGGAGAGGGGCTTTGTGTATGTGCACACCCCGCTGATCACGGGAAGCGACTGCGAGGGAGCAGGGGAGATGTTCCAGGTGACCACCCTGGACCTGAACAATGTGCCCAGGAAGGAAGACGGCACGGTGGACTATTCCAAGGACTTCTTTAACAAGGAGACGAACCTGACAGTCAGCGGCCAGCTCAACGGCGAGACCTTTGCCCAGGCTTTCCGGAATATCTATACCTTCGGCCCCACATTCCGGGCAGAGAACTCCAACACTACAAGGCATGCGGCGGAGTTCTGGATGATCGAGCCGGAGATGGCTTTTGCGGACCTTGATGACAACATGGATCTGGCGGAGGCCATGCTGAAATATGTCATTAACTATGTGCTGGAGAACGCGCCGGAGGAGATGAACTTCTTTAACTCCTTTGTGGACAAGGGACTCCTGGACAGGCTCCACAATGTGGTGTCCTCCGAGTTCGCAAAGGTGACCTACACAGAGGCAGTGGAGCTCCTGGAGAAAAACAACGACAAGTTCGAGTACAAGGTTTCCTGGGGAACAGACCTGCAGACAGAGCATGAGCGCTACCTGACTGAGGAGGTCTTCAAGCGCCCTGTGTTTGTCACAGACTATCCAAAGGAAATTAAGGCATTTTATATGAAGCTGAACGATGACGGAAAGACCGTGGCGGCTGTGGACTGCCTGGTGCCCGGCATCGGCGAGATCATCGGCGGCAGCCAGAGGGAGGACAATTACGAAAAGCTGGCGCAGCGCATGAAGGAGATGGGCCTGAAGGAGGAGGACTACGGCTTTTACATGGACCTGAGAAAATACGGCTCCACCCGCCATTCCGGCTTTGGGCTTGGATTTGAGAGGTGCATCATGTACCTGACAGGGATGGGTAACATCCGCGATGTGATCCCCTTCCCCAGGACAGTGAACAACTGCGACCTGTAAGAGGGAGACGGGACAGGCAGAGCGGATTGACAGGATAAAGGAAAGACAGCAGAGAAGGAATGACGAGGGGAACATCACACATTCACCGGAGATGGGGGAGCGCCGGGAAGGCGCCTCTCCTGCCGAAGGGGAGAATAAGGAGGTTCACGAAAGTATGAATATCGTAGTAGTGGATGACGAGCGGGAGATCGCCGATGTCATCGAGCTGTATCTGCAGAACGATCAGTATACGGTCTACAAGTTCTATACAGGGCAGGAGGCCCTGGACTGCATCTTTGAGAAGAAGATCGACCTGGCCATCCTGGATGTGATGCTGCCGGACATTGACGGGTTCCAGATTTTGAAGAAGATCCGGGAGAAATACACCTTCCCTGTGATCATGCTGACGGCTAAGACCGAGTACATGGACAAGATCACAGGGCTCACCATGGGAGCTGACGACTACATACCCAAGCCCTTCAACCCGCTGGAGCTGGTGGCAAGGGTGAAGGCCCAGATCCGCCGCTACACCCAGTACAATGACGGTGGGAAGGAGCCGGGGGAGATCATTGATTTCGGCGGGCTTCTCCTGAACCGGACGTCCCATGAGTGCATTTACAACGAGGTCCCTCTCACACTCACCCCCATAGAGTTTGACATTCTCTGGCTCCTGTGCGAGAACAGGGGCAAGGTGATCAGCTCCGAGGAGCTGTTCGAGAAGGTGTGGCACGAAAAATATTACAAAAACAGCAACAACACGGTCATGGTGCACATCCGGCATCTGCGGGAAAAAATGAGTGCGCCCACTGGAACTTCAGACTTTATCAAGACAGTATGGGGAGTAGGTTATAAAGTTGAAGAGTAATTACAGAAAATTAAAATTCAGTATTCTGCTGCAGACAGTGCTGGTGACAGCACTGACGGTACTTGTTGGCGGCTTTCTTCTGAATTACGTGATTGACGGGGTATACAACGACAGCTTTGCGACTACATTTGTGGATATCCTGACAGCCTTTCATGTGGAAGAACAGACCGCCATTGATTTATATTGGAGCCTGATCGGGGATAACAAAGTGTTTTTCATGATCGTTGGGTTCCTCCTTTTGTTTGCCCTGTTTTTCTATGTGGCCCTGTCCAAGATGACTAAATATCTGGACCAGGTGGGGGACGGTATCGAGAATATTATCTCCGAGTCCACAGAGCCCATCCACCTGATCACGGAGCTGAAGCCCATTGAAATCCGGCTCAACGAGATCAAGGCTACGCTGAAGAGGCAGGATCTGGAGGCCATAGAGAGCGAGAAGAAGAAAAATGACCTGGTGCTCTTCCTGGCCCATGACCTGAAGACGCCTCTCACCTCCGTGGTTGCCTACCTGGCCATGCTGGACGCCCACCCGGACATGCCGGAGGCGGAGCGGGCAAAGTATATCCACATCTCCCTTGAGAAGGCTATAAGACTGGGAGAGCTGATCAATGAGTTTTTTGACATTACCAAATTCAATCTCCAGGACATCGAGCTGGAGCCGGTGGAGCTGAACCTGTCCATGATGCTGGAGCAGATTGCGGACGAGCTCTACGGCGTTCTCCAGGAGAAGCAGCTCACCTGCGAGGTGGAGACGGAGGACGGACTGGTGGTGTACGGGGATCCGGACAAGCTGGCCCGGGTCTTTGACAACATCCTCCGGAACGCCATAGCCTACTGCTATGCGGGGACGACCATACAGATCAGCGCCTGCAGAAAGAATAAGGATGTGGAGATTATATTTTCCAACAGGGGAAAGAAAATTCCGGGCACAAAGCTGCAGACTATCTTTGAGAAATTTTACCGCCTGGACGACTCCAGATCCAGCGAGACCGGCGGGGCAGGGCTTGGCCTGGCCATAGCAAAGGAGATCGTGGAGCTTCACGGGGGCAGGATCATGGCCAGGAGCGACGACGAGAAGACACAGTTTATCGTGACGCTGCCGTCTGAAAAAGAGCAGGAGGAAAAGGAAGAAAATGAAGTTCATACACATCGCGGACGTGCATTTAGGGGTGTCGCCCGAGGCAGGAAAAGCGTACAGCGGGGAGCGAAGCGGAGAAATCTGGGAAAGCTTTCGAAGACTGATAAGAGTGTGCAAAAATGAGGCGCCGGATCTTCTCCTGGTGGCCGGTGATCTGTTTCACAGGCAGCCCCTCCTGCGGGAGCTGAAGGAGGTGGACGGCCTGTTCGCCTCCCTGGAGAGGACGCAGGTTGTTCTCATCGCGGGAAATCACGACTATATGCGCAGGGACTCCTACTACCGGACTTTTCAGTGGAGTGCCAACGTGCATTTCCTGGGCTCGGCGAGTGTGGAGGCTGTGGAGCTTCCCGCCCTTGAGACGGCAGTGTACGGGTGCAGCTACCACGAGAGACAGATCCGGCAGCCCCTCTACGACAGCGCGCCAGCGGCCGGGAGACAGAGAAGAGAGATCCTTCTGGCCCACGGTGGGGACGCAGACCACATTCCGGTAAGCAGGGAGGCGCTGGCCGGCCTGGGCTACGACTATGTGGCTCTGGGGCACATCCATATGCCTCAGGTGGTCATTCCGGGTCTGGCAGCCTACGCGGGGGCGCTGGAGCCAACGGACAGGAATGACACCGGGCATCACGGCTACATACAGGGGGAGATCACGGAGGATGGCTGCCGCTTTTCCTTTGTCCCCTTTGCATCCCGGGAGTATATTCACTGTGAGGTGGAGGTGGATCGCCGGACAACAGGCGCGGGTCTGGCGGATCTGATCTGGAAGAAGATTGAGGAAAACGGAACACAGAACATGTATAAGTTTCTTTTAAAAGGGTATCGTGACCCTGATATCCTCTTTGATCTGGACGCCCTGGACAGGCGGGGGAATATCATCGACATCGTGGATGAGACAAAGCCGGCCTGGGACCTGGAGAAGCTGTACAGAAACAATAAGAACAATCTGATCGGCAGATATATAGAAAGCTTTTCCGGAGCGGAAAAGGACAGCGTGGAATACAGAGCGCTCTTTGAGGGGATCAGCGCTCTCATGGAGACAAGAAGGGGAACAGAATGAAAATTCAGAAGCTGGAACTGAGACATTTCGGAAAATTCAGAGGCAGGACCATCCTGCTGGGGGACGGCATACAGCTCCTTGGCGGGGAGAACGAAGCCGGGAAGACCACCGTCCACACCTTCATAAAGAGCATGCTCTTCGGCATGGAGAGAGGCCGGGGCCGGGCGGCGGCGGGCGACACCTTCAGCCGGTACGAGCCCTGGGACGGGGACGGTTTCTACGGGGGAGCCATAGAGTTCACCTGCGGGGGAAAGACCTTTCGGCTGGAGCGAAGATTTGACCGGCAGGCCAGGAGGGCGGAGCTTGTCTGCCTGGATGACGGAGAGCGTCTGTCTCTGGAGGACGGGGATCTGGAGATGATCCTGCCAGGGCTGGAGGCTGACAGCTATGAGGACACGCTGTACATCAGGCAGTCCGGCGCCCGGACAGGACAGAAGCTGGCAGCGGAGCTGAAAAATTTCGCCGCAAATTATTCTGTTTCCGGAGATACAAGGATTGACCTTGCCTCTGCCCAGGAAGTGCTTCGGGACCATGAAAAAGCTCTGGACCGGCAGGCCAGGGATTACACCCGGGAGCGCCAGCGCCGCCGGGAGAAGATCGAGCAGGAGGCCTCCTACGTGTGGCGGGATATCCACCGGCTGGAGGAGGAGCTGGACCGGGTGCAGGAAGGACTGGAGCTGAAGAGGATCAAGGAAGAGAATGAGAAGAAGGAGAGCGAGAAGCGGATGATCGACGAGCTGCGCCCGGCGAGATGGCGGATCCATCCCCTTGAGGTGGCAGGTATCATCCTGGCGGTGATCATTCTCTTTGTCCTCATCCCCCGGCCCTGGAATTATGCCACATCGGTTGTGGCGGCTCTGGCAGGCGGGATCTATATCTGGAACCGCATGAAGGTGGAGAAGAAGCGGCAGAAGACAGTCCCCGAGCTGATGCTGGAGGAGATCACCCCGGAGGAGGAGCTGGCCTCAGCGGAGAAGCTGCTCTGGGAGCAGCAGCATCTGGAGGAGGAGAAGAAGGAGAAGAAGATCCAGTATGAGAACCTTCAGGAGGAGCTGACGGAGATGGGCGAGCTGGACAGCATCTACAAGGAGCAGGAGAAGAAGAGGGCTGCCCTGGCCCTGGCCCATGAACGGCTCTCCCAGGTGGCCCGGGACATGCAGACCCAGGTGCGCCGGGATCTGAACGGGGCTGTCTCCGGGATTATTCAGGGCATCACAGGAGGGAAGTACACCAGGCTGCTGGTGGAGGAGGGGGCTCAGCTTGTCCTCTTCCAGGACGGCCGCAGGATTTCCATGGGACAGGTGAGCCGGGGGACTGTGGAGCAGGCCTACCTGGCCCTCCGGCTGGCGGCGGCAGATCTTCTCTACGAGGAGGAGTATCCCCTGATCCTGGATGACGTCTTTGCCAGCTATGATGACCGGCGGCTCGCCAACACTCTTCGATGGCTGTCGAAGAACAGGGAGCAGGTGCTCCTCTTTACCTGCCACAGCCGGGAGGAGGAGATCCTCCGCCGGGAGTCCATCTCCTTTGACCGGATCGATCTTCCCTGATATCCCGCGGGGATCATCCCGTGACGGACAGAAGGGAAGTCATAGAAATGTAATGTATGGAAAAAGACAGGTTCTGTTTCCCGATGCCGAATTGTCCCTGCAATCCGGCTCCGGCGGAAACGGAACCTGTCCTTTTTTGTGTATTCTATTCTGCTTTGGATCAGAGCTGTCCTTAGATTTCCTCGCCCCTGCGGTATTTCTCCACCACGTTCTGAATTCTCGCGCTGGGGTTCAGGATGCTGCTGATGGAGCCGTCGTGGTTCAGTGTGTCGATCATGAGGGCGATGTACTTGCTCATGTCGCAGTTGATGTAGTAGGGACGTGAGAGCAGCTCCGGCGTCTGGTAGATCAGGTTGGTGGTCAGGATGCCGTTTATGATGCCCTCCTCGTAGGCCCTGTCGAATTTCTCCATACCGTTTGTGAAAAGCCCGAAGGTGGCGGCAGCGTAGATCCTCTTCGCGTTCCGCTGCTTCAGCTGGCGGGCTACATCCAGAATGCTGTCTCCGGAGGAGATCATGTCGTCCAGGATGATCACGTCCTTGCCCTCCACGGAGGAGCCCAGGAACTCGTGAGCCACGATGGGGTTGCGGCCGTTTACGATCCTTGTGTAGTCACGGCGCTTGTAGAACATGCCCATGTCCAGGTTCAGCACGTTAGCCAGGTACACGGCGCGCTCTGTGGCGCCCTCGTCGGGGCTGATGGCCATCATGTGGTCGCTGTCGATCTGAAGATCCTTGACTGTGCGCAGAAGTCCCTTTACAAACTGGTAGGTGGGGCGCACGGTCTCAAAGCCGCTTAAGGGAATGGCGTTCTGCACTCTCGGATCGTGGGCGTCAAAGGTGATGATGTTGTCCACGCCCAGGTGAACCAGCTCCTGCAGGGCCAGGGCGCAGTCCAGAGACTCCCGGCTGCTCCTCTTGTGCTGGCGGCTCTCATAGAGGAAGGGCATGATCACGTTGAGACGGCGTCCCTTTCCCCCGATGGCGGCGATGATGCGCTTCAGGTTCTGGAAGTGGTCGTCGGGAGACATGTGGTTTGTGTGGCCGGACAGAGAATAGGTCAGGCTGTAGTTGCACACGTCAACCATGATATAAATGTCCTTTCCGCGGACGGACTCTCCGATGATCCCCTTTGCTTCACCGGAGCCGAACCGGGGCACTCTTGCGTCGATCAGATAGTTGTCTCGCTCATATCCGCTGAAGACGACATCGTTCTTGTGCTCATGTCCGTCTTCCTTTCTCCATTTTACGAGATAGTCGTTGACACGCTTTCCCATGTCCTGGCAGCCGTCCAGGGCGATGATCCCAAGGGCTCCAACGGGAATATTGTCTAAAATACGTTCATTTCGGCGCAGCATCTTATAAGGTACCTCCTGTTATTTGAAATATTTTCTTACGCTCTGTTCATCAGTTTTTTCTGTATCCGGATATCGTCACCTGTCAGCCTCAGCACGGTGTATGCGCTGGTGATCCTCGAAAAGACTCTCTCCGAGTAAATGTTTTTCAGGTCTTCCAGTGAGAGATTGGTTGAGATAAGGGTGGATTTTTTTCGCAGGATCCGCTCGTTTAGACAGATAAAAAGCTGGGAGTTGGTGAAGGTGTTGCTCATCTCCGTTCCCAGATCGTCAATGATGAGAAGATCACAGCTGTAGATATGCTCGCAGTCGGCCCCTGCCTCCTCCTCCCGCCGGAAGGTGCTCTTCGCAAATATGTCAAAAAGCTGGGCGGCCGTGAAATAGATCACGGAGAAGGACTGCTCCAGCAGCTCCTTTGCGATGCAGTGGGACAGAAAGGTTTTTCCCACCCCTGTATCTCCGTAGAGGAGCAGATTGCGGAAATCCGTCCCGAATGTGTCCGTGAACTCGTGGCAGGTTTTCAGGGCGATCTCTATGGCTTCCCTGGAGGACCGGCCGGTGAGGCGGTCGATGTGGCCCTCGGAATAGTATTCCATAGAAAAGGTGTCAAAATTCTCCCTGTCCAGCACCTCCTGCAGATTGGACTGGGTGTAGAGCAGGTCGATGACAGCCTTCTTAAAGCAGTGACATTTCCTGTCTCCGATATACCCTGTGTCCTGGCAGTCCGGGCATGTGTAGTGAAGCTCCAGATAATCCGAAGGATAACCGTTTTCCCGCAGAAGTGCAAGCTTTTTTTGGGAAAGCGAGTGAATTTTTTCTTTTAAGGTGTCCAGAGCGGACTCATCCCCCTCCAGAAGGCGGCGGGCCTGCTGCAGAGAAAGGCTGGAGATCTCATCGTCCAGCTCCTTTATCTGAGGAATCTTTTTTTCTATATCCGCATAGCGCCTGCGCCTCCTGTACTCATTTTCCAGGCGGTGCTGCTCGTAGGTGCGCATAATCTGGTCGTATTGGGAATTGGTAAGAGCCACAAGTCTTCTCCCTTCTCAAGTGTTGGAGGACAGTCCTGTCCTACTGGTTCTGTATGAGCCTGCGGGTCAGATCCTCCATGTCCTCGTAGGTCCTGCCCTCAAAGTTGTTGAAACGGTTCCGGGCTGCCCTGGGTGTCTCCGGGGAAGCGGCTGCGGACCGCGCCTGGCGCTTTTCCTTCCGCTCCTGCTTCTCCTTCTGGTAGGCCAGGTCCAGAGCCTCCACATCTTTCCTGGTCTTGACGCCTCCCTCCAGCCAGCTCTTCAGGATGGACTCCGCGTAGTCGAAGCTGGGCTGGTGGATGCTGTTCATGGTTCTGTTGCAGGCCTCCAGGATCAGCTCGTCCGAGAAGCCGTACTCTCCGCTCCAGCGCTGGATGTAGGCCAGCTCGGAGGACGCGGGGGAGCGCCCGGTGATGCCGAAGGCCTTCAGGACACCATAACAGCTTTTGCTGTAAAGGGCCGCGCTCTGCTTAGCCTCCTCCGGAGTCCGGATCTTCCGGTCTGTCCAGGAGAGAGCCACCTTCTGTATGTAGTGCATGCTCTTGTGCCCGTTCTCCACGCAGTACTCGATGAGGTACTCGATCAGGTCCGTAGACATGCCCAGCTCGTCATAGAAATAGGTAATAGTCTTCATATCCGTGACAGAGAGGGTCTTTCCCAGGTACTGCTCCGCCACAAAGAGCAGTTCCTTTAACTCCTTGCGGTTTCGGAAGCGGGTCACGTTCTCCGGGGAGGATGCCGCCGGGGAAACCGTCACAGAGGAATCCGATGCCGGGGAAGCCGCCGTCGGGGAAGCTCCCGCCGGGGAAACATCCGGGGAAGAAACTGCCGCGGAGGACGTCTCATGGCTGGAAGAGGACATGCCGCTGCCAGGGTCCTCCGTGATCTCATAGTCCAGAAGACCCTGTTTTTTCCAGTATTTCAACGCGCGGATCACATCCTTCTCCGTGTCGTCCAGGATGTCCGCGATGCCGGAGACGGTCAGCTCCCTGTCCGGGCTGGCCTGGCAGCGCAGCAGCAGAAGGTAGACCTTCACGTACTCTCCGTTAGCCTCCGGCATATAGTTGTCAATGAATTCGTAATCCAGCAAAAGCGCGCTCTCCTGCCGGCAGTTTTTCAGTGTCAGTTTCTTCATGCTTCTCCCATCCTCGCTTGTCGTTATCTGTCGTATACGTCTTATCGCAGACCTATTATAGCACCGGAGAGGGAGGGGCAAAAAGAACTTTTTGAGCCAAAATCCATCTTTTTTGTGGATAAAATCCTGTGGAAAATGTGGATAACTAGCCTTTCAGCAGATCCTCTCCAATGTTTACAACGTTTCCGGCCCCCATAGTTATCAACATGTCCCCCTTCTGGCAGTGCTTGCCGAGAAATTCCTCGATGGCCTCAAAGGAGGGAAGGTAGAAGGCGTCGCAGCCCTTCTCCTTCAGAGCCTTTGCCAGCAGCTCTGAGGACACGCCCAGCGTGTCCGTCTCCCGGGCGGCGTAAATATCCGCCAGCACTACGTGATCCGCGTGAGTGAGTGCGTCGGCGAAATCGTCAAAGAGGGCCTTGGTGCGGGTGTAGGTGTGGGGCTGGAACACGCACCAGATCTCCCGGTGGGGGTAGGCTGCAGCCGCCTTCAGAGTGGCCTTTATCTCTGTGGGATGATGGGCGTAGTCATCGATGACGGTGACTCCGTTCCAGTCGCCCTTGTGCTCAAAGCGGCGGTTTGTCCCCCGGAAGGAGGAGAGACCTTTTTGCACGTCCTCCAGGGACACGCCCAGCAGGTCTGCGGCCGCGATGACGGAGAGAGCGTTGCAGATATTGTGATCCCCTGTCACGGAGAGGCGGATCCGCCCTGCGTTCTGGCCGTTCCGGATGAGGTCAAAGGAAGCGTCGCCGAACTCGTCGTGGGAGACGGAGCCGGCTGAGTAATCCGCATCCGGCTCCAGGCCAAAGGTGATGATCCGGCATTTCAGCCCTTCCGTAATCTCCTCCAGTCTGTCAATGCCTTTGTTGATGATGAGGACGCCGTCCTCAGGCAGGAGCTGGGCGAATTTCCGGAAGGAGTGGCGGATATCCTCCAGATCCTTAAAGAAGTCCAGGTGGTCCGCGTCAATGTTGAGGATCACGGAGATCTTCGGGAAGAAGTGGAGGAAGCTGTTGGTGTACTCGCAGGCCTCCGTCACAAAGATGTCGGAGCCACCCACCCGGATATTTCCCCCGATGGCCTTCAGGATGCCGCCCACGGAGATGGTGGGATCCTTCTCTCCCGCCAGAAGGATGTGGGAGAGCATGGAGGTCGTGGTGGTCTTTCCGTGGGTGCCGGAGATGGCCACAGGAACCCGGTAGTTCCGCATGAGCTGGCCCAAGAGCTCCGCCCGGCTGAGCATGGGAAGCCCCTGCCTTACAGCCTCGGCGTACTCCTCATTGTCCTCGTGGATGGCCGCTGTGTACACGACCACGTCGATCCCGGGGATGATGTTGGAGGCCTTCTGCCCGTAGAAGACCTGCGCGCCCAGGGAGGAGAGATGGTCTGTCAGGGCAGACTGCCTGGCGTCAGAGCCGGAGATGGTGAAGCCCTCCTTGAGGAGGATCTCAGCCAGGCCGCTCATGCTGATGCCGCCGATGCCGATAAAGTGCACGTGAACAGGTTCATGAAAATTGATTTTATACATGATCAACATACCTTTCTGTAAAATAATATCCGTCAATAGCGATACATATAAGAATGGCGAAGCGCCGAAAAAGGCGATCTGTGCCCCATTTATATTATTATAAACATATATAATAGAAAAGCCAAGAAACTTTTTTTGTGATATATCGATAAAAAAATAGTAGAATAATCACTTTTTTTGTAAAATATGTTCACTTAAATACGGAAGTATGGTATAATAAGAGTCATTAAAAAATTGCTGAGAAGGGGTGATGGCATGATTAAAAAAGAAATGATAGCAATGCTGCTGGCAGGAGGACAGGGCAGCAGACTTGGAGTCCTCACGGCGAAGGTTGCCAAGCCGGCCGTTGCTTTTGGGGGGAAATACAGAATTATAGATTTTCCGCTCAGTAACTGTATCAACTCGGGGATTGACACTGTGGGCGTTCTGACCCAGTACCAGCCGCTGCGGCTCAATACACATATCGGGATTGGTATTCCGTGGGATCTGGACCGCAACATCGGAGGAGTGTCCATTCTCCCGCCATATGAGAAGAGCTCAAACAGTGAGTGGTACACAGGTACAGCCAACGCGATCTATCAGAATCTGGATTACATGAGCACGTTTAATCCGGACTATGTGCTGATTCTGTCGGGAGACCACATTTATAAAATGGACTATGAGGTGATGCTGGACTACCACAAGGCGCACGACGCGGATGTGACCATAGCCGCCATGCCGGTTCCTATGGAGGAGGCCAGCCGTTTCGGTATCGTGGTGGCGGACTCTGACGGCCGCATCACGGAGTTCCAGGAGAAGCCGCCGGAGCCAAAGAGCAATCTGGCATCCATGGGCATCTACATCTTCAGCTGGCCGGTGCTGAAAAAGGCGCTGATGGATCTGAAGGACGTGCCCGGCTGTGATTTTGGAAAGCACATCATCCCCTATTGCCACGAGAAAGACAAGCGTCTCTTCGCCTACGAGTACAATGGCTACTGGAAGGATGTGGGAACGCTGGGATCCTACTGGGAGGCCAACATGGAGCTCATCGACATCATACCGGAGTTCAACCTGTATGAGGAGTTCTGGAAGATCTACACGAACAGTGATATCATCCCGCCCCAGTACATTGCGGACACTGCCATCATCGACAGGAGTATCATAGGAGACGGCGCAGAGATCTATGGGGAGGTCCACAACTGCGTTATCGGCTCCGGCGTGACCATCGGACCCGGCAGCGTGGTCCGGGATTCCATTATCATGAAGGATGTGGAGATCGGCGCGGGCTGTATCATTGACAAGGCCATTATCGCGGAGAGCGTGCAGATCAGTGACAACGCCACTCTGGGCACGGGCGCGGATGTGCCGAACAAGCTCAAGCCGAACATTTACTCCTTCGGCCTTGTGACCATCGGGGAAAATTCCGTCATACCCGAGGGCGTGCAGATCGGAAAGAATACTGCCATCAGCGGCGTGACAGTGAAGGAGGATTACCCCGGCGGCGTGCTGGAGAGCGGAGAGACATTGATAAAGGCGGGTGAGAGAATATGAGAGCAGTAGGAATTATATTAGCAGGCGGGAACAGCAACAAGATGAGAGAACTGACCCAGAAGAGGGCCGTTGCGGCCATGCCCATCGCGGGGAGCTACCGGGCCATCGACTTTGCCCTGAGCAATATGACCAACTCTCATATCCAGAAGGTGGCTGTGCTGACACAGTACAATGCCCGCTCCTTAAATGAACATCTGAATTCCTCCAAGTGGTGGGATTTCGGAAGAAAGCAGGGAGGACTCTTTGTGTTCACTCCCACCATCACCGCGGACAATGGCTACTGGTACAGGGGGACGGCGGACGCCATCTACCAGAACCTGGATTTCCTGAAGAAATGCCATGAGCCCTACGTGATCATTACTTCCGGAGACGCGGTGTACAAGATGGATTACAACAAGGTTCTGGAATATCATATAGCAAAGAAGGCAGACATCACCATCGTGTGCAGGGACCTGCAGCCGGGGGAGGATGCCACACGTTTCGGCACCCTGAAGATGGACGAGACCATGCGGGTGGAGGAGTTTGAGGAGAAGCCCATGATGGCTGCCTACAACACCATCTCCACAGGCATTTACATCATAAGAAGGCGCCAGCTCATCGACCTGATTGAGCACTGCGCCGAGGAGGAGAGGCATGACTTCGTGACGGATATCCTCATCAGATACAAAAATCTGAAGAAGATATACGGCTATAAGATCAAAGACTACTGGAGCAATATTGCTACAGTTGACGCGTATTATAAGACCAACATGGATTTCCTGAAGCCGGAAGTGAGAAATTACTTCTTCAAGGAATATCCGGGCATTTATTCCAAGGTCAGCGACCTGCCACCGGCAAAATACAATCCGGGGGCTGTTGTAAAGAACAGCCTTGTGGCCAGCGGGTCCATTATCAACGGCACAGTGGAGAACTCCGTGCTGTTCAAGAAGACCTTTGTGGGGAATAACTGCGTGATCAAGAACTCGATCATTCTCAATGACGTGTATCTGGGCGATAACACCTATATTGAGAACTGTATCGTGGAGAGCCGGGACACGATCCGGGCCAATACGCGCCACGTAGGCGAGAACGGCGTAAAGATAGTAGTCGAAAAAAATGAGAGATATGCACTGTAAGAGAAAAGGAAAAAGATGCAGTGACTGACAAGAAAGGGGCTAGAAGACATGCAGATCACAGATGTACGCGTGCGGAAAGTTGCGAAGGAAGGGAAATTAAAGGCAGTGGTGTCCATCACAATGGATGAAGAATTTGTTGTGCATGACATTAAAGTCATTGAAGGAGAGAAAGGGCTTTTCATCGCGATGCCGAGCAAGAAAGCGCTGGACGGAGAGTACAGGGATATCGCCCATCCCATCAATTCCGCCACAAGAGAGCGGATCCAGAGCATTATCCTGGAGAAGTACGAGGAGGCGCTGAGCCAGGAGGCGGAAGCCGAGCCGGAGATGGCCTGATCCATAGATTGGAAGTAAAAGAAAACTAAGGCTGGTGTGAGTGACCAGCGGACAGCAAAGGCGCTGCGGAAATCCGGAGAGGGATTTCCCGGCGCCTTTTTGGCAGCCCAAGGGAGACGCCCCGGCGTAGGCGGCCGGGGCAGCCATAGGGCAGCAGGTGGAATGGCAGATGAAAAGATGGAGATAGCCAGATGCGGGAAGGCAGGGACAGAATATGAGTGCGTTTGACAGGATTTTAAGCGGTTTTCCGGACGTAGACCGGCTTCTGGACAACTTTCGGCTTGGGGACAATGTTGTGTGGAGGGTAAAGAGCTTGGACCAGTTCCGGTATTTTGCGGAGCCCTTTGCGGAGCGGGCCATCGCCGACGGCCGGACTACTGTCTATATGAAGTTCGCCGGGCATGAGCCCCTGCTGGCACCCCGGCCGGGACTTAAGATCCGGGAGTTTGACCCGGATAAAGGTTTTGAGGCTTTTACGGTTGACATCTATAACTGTATCACAGAAAATGGAAGGGAGGCTTTCTATGTCTTCGACAGCCTCTCCGCGACCAGGATGGCGGGGAGCGGCTCCATAGGGGGCAAGGCCTGCGGGATGCTGCTGGCCCGCAAGATTGTCCGGAAGGAGCTGCCCGGGTGAGGGGCGTACCTGGAGCCCCATGACTCTTTCTACATTGGGTCGGATGTGTTTTACACCTATATTGTGTCCAACAGCTGCTGGGAGCTGCGGATTGCCCAGAGGACCCAGGAGGGCTATTTCAGCCGGGCGAAGGAGCTCAGAGAGGCCCTGCTGGCAGGCGAATTTCCCCCGAATATCCGGGAGAAGTTCCGCTCCATACTGGAGTATTTCGGGCAGAGCCCTATTATCGTGCGGTCCTCCAGCTTTCTGGAGGACGGATTTGGAAATGCCTGTGCGGATACAGGACTGATGAGGGAGACAGAAAGGAGAGATAGATATGGCAACGACTATGGAAATGCTGGAGGAGCTGCAGCACAGGGCCCATCAGGACCCGGAGCTCAAGGAGGCTCTGCTGGCCACCAGGGAGGAGGACGATCCCCTGGGGGCCTTCTGCCGGAAGTGCCGGGAGCTGGGATATGAGATATACGAGATGGAGCTGGTGAACGCGGGGGAGGAATTCTACGCCGAGATTAAGAGGAGCACCAACGGCGGCGGAGAGAATTCTCCTCTCCTGGACGGGCAGAACGACGCCTACGAGCTCTTTTTCGCGGCCCTGGAGCAGGAGCCCATCGACGGGTAAGAGGGGCTTACACGTCCCGCTCCAGGCAGAACTGCATTTTCTTTCCGGTGACCGGGTGGAGAAATTCCAGCCGGAAGGCGCACAGCTTCAGCACCTGCCAGGAGCCCGGGGAGAGGGCTGACGGGTTGTACTTGGTGTCCCCTGCCAGGGGACATCCCAGGTGGGCAAGCTGCACCCGGATCTGATGGTGGCGGCCGGTCAGGAGGTGGATCTCCAGCTCTGTCTGCCCCTCTTTGGCGTTCGGAAAAAAGGAGGACTCCCCTGAGACGGTGCGGTACTCAAGGACTGCCTTTTTTGCGCCGGGGGTGTCCGGAGAGCAGACCCGGGAGGTGTTGGAGCGCCCGTCCTTTACAAGATAGTCCTGGAGCGTGCCGGAGGGGGCGGGCGGACAGCGGTCCACAAGCGCCCGGTAATGCTTCCCGAAGGAACCGCCTGTGAGCTGGGCATTCAGCGAGGAGGTGCTTTTTTTCGTCTTCCCGAAGACAAGAAGGCCGGAGACAGGCTGGTCCAGCCGGTGGATGACAGCCAGGTAGGGCTTCTGTCCCTGGCGGACCAGATGGGTCTTCAGCAGGCTCTCCAGGTCCGGCGAGCCCGCCCGGCGGCTCTGGACGGGCAGGCCGTGGGGCTTGGCGCAGACCAGGATGTCCCCGTCCTCGTAGAGGATACTCCAGGAGCTTTGGGGGCTCTGGCCCGGGTGTGGGTGTATGGTGTGGGTCTGAGACATTTTCAGTCCCTCCTTCCTTTTGTAATAAAACAATTTGGAGTTATTATAGCATTTCGGCCGCAGGGGCTCAAGGCAGATGGGCCGGCGGAAAATTCACCCCTTGACAAATAAAACTGTATTCGCTAAAATTCTGTTTAACTGATATATTCAGACAAAAGCATACCTGCCGGCAGTGATGGCTGCGGAAGGCAGGACTGGCAGTGAAGAGGAATAGTAATGGTAAGACCGGTGCACACAGAGAAGGGATCCTGCGGCTGAGAGTTCCCTGTATACGGGTATCATGAACCTACCTTGGAGCCTCTGTATGAAAATACAGCGTCATGTCAGCGTTAATGACAGCCAGAGAGAACTGCAGAAGGGCTGCAGTTAATTAGGGTGGTACCGCCGAACTTTTCGGTCCCTTTTTCGGGGAGACGAGAGGTCCGGCGATTTTTTATTTCCCAGGATCAGAAGTCCTCCGCAGAAAAATCGAGAAAAAAAGGAGAAAAAAGTCATGGCAAATGAAAAGAAACTGGTAAAAAATATCACTTCCCGCGATGAGAACTTTGCGCAGTGGTACACAGATGTGGTTCGGGAGGCTGAGCTGTGCGACTACTCAAGCGTAAAGGGATGTCTGAACTACCTTCCCAACGGCTACGCCATCTGGGAGCTGATCCAGGCGGATCTGGACAGACGTTTCAAGGAGACAGGTGTGGAGAATGTATGCCTGCCCATGCTCATTCCGGAGAGTCTTCTGGAGAAGGAGGCAGATCACATCGAGGGATTTGCGCCTGAGGTAGCCTGGGTGACACACGGAGGCATGGAGAGACTGCAGGAGCGCCTCTGCATCCGTCCTACGTCTGAGACACTGTTCTGCGACCTCTGGGCAAAGACTGTCAAATCCTACAGAGACCTTCCCAAGGTGTGGAACCAGTGGAACTCCGTGCTTCGCTGGGAGAAGACAACAAGGCCCTTCCTTCGCTCAAGAGAGTTCCTGTGGCAGGAGGGACACACGATCCACGCCACATACGAGGAGGCAGAGGCCCGCACCATCCAGATGTTCCACGTATATGAGGACTGCTACAGAGAGACGCTGGCGATCCCCTTCGTGTCCGGAAGAAAGGCAGAGCATGAGAAGTTCGCCGGCGCTCAGGACACCTACACAATCGAGGCTCTGATGCACGACGGAAAGGCGCTCCAGTCAGCCACCAGCCATTTCTTCGGAAGCGGCTTCCCGGACGCCTTCGGCATCAAGTACCTGGATAAGAACAACCAGCTCCAGAGCGTGTACGAGACATCCTGGGGATGGTCCACAAGAAGTATCGGCGCCATCATTATGGTTCACGGCGATGACAGCGGACTGGTTCTGCCGCCTCACGTGGCTCCTGTAGAGTGCCGCATCATCCCCATCGCACAGCACAAGGAGGGAGTGCTGGACCGCGCCTTCTCACTGCTGGATGAGTTGAAGAAAGCCGGATACAGGGTAAAGATCGACGACTCCGACAAGAGCACAGGCTGGAAGTTCTCCGAGCAGGAGATGCTGGGTATCCCCACACGTATCGAGATCGGACCGAAGGATATCGAGAAGAACCAGGTAGTGGTAGTCCGCAGGGATACAAGAGAGAAGATCGTTGTGTCTCTCGACGAGATCGCAGGAAAGCTGCGTGAGATCCTGGAGACCATCCAGCAGGATATGTACAAGAAGGCCGAGAAGTTCCTGAACAACCACATCGACACAGCCACAACCATGGATGAGATGGTGGAGAAGTTCAAGGCCAACAGAGGCTTTGTAAAGGCCTGCTGGTGCGGAGATCCGGAGTGCGAGGGCGAAGTGAAGTACGCCACAGGCGGCGCTGCCACAAGATGCCTTATCGAGGACGAGGAGTTCATCTCCGACAAGTGTATCTGGTGCGGCAAGCCGGCCAAGCACATGGCATACTGGGGCAAATCCTACTAATCCCCGCCTTTTGCTTTCCCGGGCAGAGCCCGGAAAAAGCGGGAGAAACCATACAGAAAAGACAGGATACAGGGGCGGAAGGACAAAAACTTCCGCCCCTTGTCTTGCGCCTAAAACGGGAAATGGGCTATGATAGAGACATGATAACAGAGGGTAAAGGACTGATAGATATGAATGGCGCCAGAAAGATATACATTTCCATGCCGGACAAGGTAAAAGAGATCATCCGCACGCTGCGGGGCGCGGGCTTTGAGGCCTGGGCCGTGGGCGGGTGCGTCCGGGACTCCATCCTGGGGAGGGAGCCCGGGGACTGGGACATCACCACCTCCGCTCTGCCGGAGCAGACAAAGGAGCTGTTTTCCAGGACCTTTGACACCGGGATCCAGCACGGGACCGTGACCGTGCTCCTGGAGGGGGAGGGCTTTGAGGTGACCACCTACCGGATCGACGGAGCCTACGAGGACAGCCGCCACCCCACGGAGGTGACCTTTACGAGAAATCTGCGGGAGGATCTGCTGCGCCGGGACTTCACCATCAACGCCATGGCCTACAGCGACGAGGAGGGGCTGGTGGACATCTTTGGCGGCCTGGAGGATCTGGAGCGGGGCGTGATCCGCTGTGTGGGCAATGCAAGAGAGCGATTCCGGGAGGACGCCCTGCGGATCCTGCGGGGCGTTCGCTTTGCGGCCCAGCTGGGCTTTGAACTGGAGGAGGAGACACGGGAGGGGATGCGCGCGCTGGCCCCCACGCTGCAGAAGATCAGCGCGGAGCGGATCCAGACGGAGCTTCTGAAGATCCTCCTGTCCGGCAGGCCGGATATGCTCCGAACCGCCTGGGAGCTGGGGATTACCGCCTGGTTCCTGCCGGAGTTCGACAGGATCATGGCCACCACCCAGGAGACGCCTCACCACATGTACACGGTAGGTGAGCACACTCTCCACGCTCTTCTGAACGTGCGGCCGGACAAGGTGCTGCGGCTCACCATGCTGTTTCACGACATGGGAAAGCCGGATCTGAAGACTGTGGATGAAGAGGGGACTGCCCACTTTAAAAAGCACGCCCTGCGCAGCGAGGAGATCACGAGGGAGGTCATGCGCCGCCTGAAGTTTGACAATGAGACGCTGAAAAACGTGGCGACCCTTGTGAAGTACCATGATTACCGGATGCCGGTCCAGGGGAAATACGTGAGGAGGGCTATGAACCGGATCGGCCTGGATCTTTTCCCCCTGTACCTGGAGGTGCGCCGGGCGGACGTGCTGGCCCAGAGCCCGTACCGCCGGGAGGAGAAGCTGGCGGACATAGAGGGGGTGGAGAGACTCTACAGGGAGGCTCTTGAACGCCGCGACTGCGTCACGCTGAAGGACCTGGCGGTCAACGGCAGGGATCTCATAGAGGCCGGCTTCCGGCCGGGAAAGGAGCTGGGGGAGATCCTTCAGGGGCTCCTGGAGGAAGTGATCCGGGAGCCGGAGCTCAACGGGAAGGAGAGGCTGCTGGCTCTGGCGAAAGAGAAAAAGAAGTAAAAGAGGAACAGGCATATTACCGTCTCCGCTGTCATACATTAAACAGAACATGATATTGGAAGAGTGCAGGGGACGGTAATATGCAGGATTACGAATTGAGTATATTGGAGCAATATCCAATCAATGTAAAGAGCACCCGCAAAACAAGGGGTGCGTTTTTTTGTGATACAGACCAGGGACTTTTTCTGCTCCGGGAGGCGGGGGTGTCCAGGCGTCATGCCTTCCTGATGCGGCATGTGGGACTCCATCTGTACCGGGAGGGGAGTATGCGGACGGACCTGCCTGTGGCCAACTGCGAGGGCGACCTTCTCTCCACCTCCCCCGAGGGGCGGACCTATATACTGAAGCAGTGGTTCAGAGGGCGGGAGTGCGATATCCGGAAAAGCCGGGAACTCCTGGAGGGGACTGCTAATCTGGCCCACCTGCACCGGTTTATGCGGCAGGTACCGCCCTGCCCGGAGGCGGAGGAGGACGGCTCTCCCGGGGAGCCGGAGGGGCTGAAAAAGGAGTATGACAGACACAACCGGGAGCTGAAAAAGATCCGCCGCTTTATGAGAGCGCAGTCGCCAAAAGGGGAGTTTGAGCTGGAATTCCTGCGGTGCTTTGAGGGGATGTTCGAGTGGGCCCTGGGGGCATCGGGGGAGCTGGAGCGCCTGGATTTTGGGAAAATATGGAAGGACTCTGTGCAGAATAATACCATGATCCACGGGGATTATAATTATCACAATATCTTTGTCATGGCGGGCGGATATGCCACCACCAATTTTGACAGGTGCAGGGTGGGCATCCAGATGGAAGATCTCTACTATTTTCTGCGGAAAGCCATGGAGAAGCACGGGTGGAACGTAAAGACGGGAAACCACATGCTGGACGCCTACAGCGCCATACGACCCCTTGCGGAGGCGGAGGTGGAGTACCTGAAGGTGCGTCTCATTTACCCGGAAAAATTCTGGAAGCTGGCGGACTCCTACTACTGTTCCAATAAGGCCTGGATCCCGGCGAAAAATGTGGAGAAGCTGAAGACGGTGGTGGCGCAGACGGAGGAGAAGCGCAGGTTCCTTAAGCAGCTGTTTTCGTTTTCTCTGTAAAAGCCCCGGAAACCTTGAAAATACCGGGTTTTTCGGGGATTTTCCCTTGACAAACAAAGGGAAAACCTGTATAACTTTATTGAAAGACGTCCCGCCGGCCCTGCGGGATACGAGCAGGACGCATAATACGCTGAATAGAATAAGATAAGGGTTCTATCATAAGTCGAAGGAGGAGTTTTCCATGAACAAAACAGAATTAGTAGCAGCTATTGCTGAAAATGCAGAGATATCCAAGAAGGATGCTGAGAAGGCTTTAAAGGCTTTTGTCGATGTGGTGACAGAGGAGTTAAAGAAAGAGGAGAAGGTACAGCTTGTAGGCTTCGGTACATTTGAAGTGAGCAAGAGATCTGCAAGAGAGGGAAGAAATCCTCAGACAGGCCAGACAATGAAGATCGAGGCGTGCAAGGCTCCGAAGTTCAAAGCCGGAAAGGCTTTAAAGGATGCTGTAAACGCATAGGGCTTGTTGCGATTTAGGTAGAATATCTGACAGGATGTGCGCAGACTCATTCTGACGGATACTTCGGAATAGAAGACGGCACTGCGGCGGGAGAAGGCTGCAGTGCCGTTTTGCGATAGCGGGGAGCGCGAGGCAGCAGGCCCCCGGAGATCCGGGGGAGAGGGAGGTGAAGTATGAGACTTGACAAATTTCTGAAGGTTTCCAGGCTGATCAAGAGGCGCACTGTGGCCAACGAGGCCTGCGACGCGGGCAGGGTTCTGGTAAACGGGGCCACGGCCAAGGCGTCCACGAAGGTAAAGCCGGGAGATGTCATCGAGATCCAGTTCGGCACAAAGGCCGTAAAAGTGGAGGTTCTCGACATAAAGGACACGTCCAAAAAGGAGGAGGCCAAGGATCTGTTCAAATATCTGTAATAATCTCAGACAGCCTTTCATATGATTATCAAGAAAGGTTGTGATGGCAATGGAAGAAAAACAGGCGCGGGGAGCGCACAAGCTTGTTGTGAATAACCGGAAGACCAGCCTGGTGACAGGCGTCCTGGACGTCCTTTCCTTTGACTTAAACGAGATCCTCCTGGAGACAGAGCAGGGGATGCTCATGGTCAAGGGCTCTGACCTGCATGTGAACAGGCTGAGCCTGGAGAAGGGGGAGGTGGATCTGTCCGGGACCATAGACAGCGTGGCCTACTCGGAGGTGCACCCGGCAGCCAAGACCGGAGAAAATATACTGAGCAGGCTGTTCAGGTGACGCATGTACGGGATAGAGGTGGAAGGCCTTTCATTCCTGGAGGCAGTGCTGACGGGAATGACCGTGTGCAGCGTCTACACGTGCCTGCGCGCGCTGCGGAGGATCATCCGCCACACCCCGGCGGCCATTGCTGCGGAGGACCTTTTTTTCTGGCTGGGGACGGCGCTCTACATGTTTGTGCAAATTCACCATACCACTAGTGGTAGCATCAGGTGGTATTTTATACTAGGTGTTGTGCTGGGAAGCTTTTTTTTCTCCCGCATGTCGAAAATTCCGGGAAAATTGCGAAAAAAATTGTATGCGAAAAGAATGGGAAAATTCGGTGAAAATGGTTGAATAAACGGGAGAAAAAAGATAAGATTAAAGATAATAACCAGTGACACAGCTGGCAAGATGGGTGAGTAATTAATATGGGAAGTATCAAACAAAAGAACAGGGCAAGACGCCGGAAAAAACAGGTGCAGCAGCACAGGAGAAGCATGCTGGGCATCAGTGCGGTGATCCTGCTCCTGGCGGTCATTATCTCGGTGAGCAGCATTGAGCTGCGGGCCAAGAACAGCGCCTACATAGAGCAGGAGCAGGAGCTGGAGAAGGACATCCAGGCAGAGAAGGACCGCGCGGAGGAGATCGAGAAGCTGGAAGAGTACGTAGGTACAGACGAGTACGTGGAGCAGACAGCGAAGGATAAGCTGGGGCTGGTCCATGAGAACGAGATCATTTTCAAATCAAAATAAGAACAAAAATAAGTATGCAAAAGAAAAGCTTTGGGAAAGAGTCCCAAAGCTTTTTTGTTTCCCGGGAGGCCCTGTCGGGCTCCCCGGGGCGCGGGGGAGTATCGAGATGAGCGAGGTTAAGGAGAGGGAGCTTTTTGTCAATCCCTATGTGATACAGATGGACAAATTTGCCGGGTCCCTGAAGCACCTGTCGGAGACGTTTCTGGGACTGGAAAAGGGACGCCGGACGCTGACGGGCGAGGAGATCGACGAGATGCTTTGCGCTGTCTCGGAGAAGGTCTGCCAGGGCTGCGAGAGGAAGAGCATTTGCCTGGGAGAGGGCAGGGAGAGGACAAGGCAGATGGTCTACGAGATCATGGCCGCCGCCGAGGAGTACGGGGCGGAGCTGAATGTGGAGCTGAAGAGAAAGATCCAGAAACAGTGCGTGAAGGCGCCCCGTTTCCTGCGGGAGACCCTGGAGGTATTTCAGGCGGAGAAGCAGAAAATGGTGTGGAACCGGAAGCTGGTGCTGAACCGGGAGGGATGCGCCGCGTCCATGAACGCCTTCGCGGATCTTGTACAGCACGCGGCCCGGGAGCTGGACGCGGGGATCTGCGTGGATGAGCATTTGCAGAGAAAGGTGAAGGCCCAGCTGAAGAAGAGAGGGCTGAAGCTTTTGTCCAGCGTGTTTTTCGTGACAAAGCAGGGCAGGTACGAGGTCCATCTCACGGTTCGGGCGCCCAAGGGACAGTGTGTGGCCTCCAGGGAGGCGGCGGAGGCGCTGTCCTATAGCCTGGGGCGGCAGATGCTGCTGGTGAAGGGGGAGTGCCCGGTGGTCACGGAGAACTATGGCACCCTCGTGTTCATGGAGGGGCCCGCCTTTCAGACGATCCAGGGGGTGGCCAAGATCGGGAAGGGCTGCCAGAAGATCTCCGGGGACACCTTTGCCATGACCCAGCTGCCCGGCGGGAAAGAGGGGGTGGTCCTCTCCGACGGCATGGGCTCCGGGGAGCACGCCTTCCAGGAGAGCGCCATGGTGGTGGAAATGCTGGAGGAGCTGCTGGAGGCAGGGTTTCCGCCCCAGACCGCCGTCCAGATGATGAACACAGCCCTGGTGGCAGGCAGAGAGGAGCTGTGCTTTTCCACGGTGGACATGTGCGTCTTCGACCTGTATCAGGGGATCTGTGAGCTCATGAAGGCGGGGGCATCCACCACCTTTATACGGACCGGAGGCGGGGTGGAGAAGATCAGCTCCACGACCCTCCCCATAGGAGTCCTCCAGGAGCTGGAGATCCAGAGAACCTGCCGGCAGCTTGCGGACGGGGATTTTGTCATCATGGTGACGGACGGAGTGCTGGACGCCCTGCCGGTGGGAAACCAGGAGGCCATGCTGTCGGCTCTCATCGGGGGCACCAGCATCAACAATCCCGGGGAGCTGGCCCACTATCTGCTGGAGCAGGTGCTGGAGATGTCCGGGGAGGTGCCCGCGGACGACATGACCGTCCTGGCAGTGGGGATGTGGAAGGTATGAGCCGGCGAAAAAGCGCGGGAAGGCAGGAAAGTGCGGGAGAGCTTGCATTTTTTCTCCGGATTATTTATAGTATTATATATTTGATGCCAGGGTCAAAAGGTCTAAGCCCACATGAGCTTGCTCATAAGTGGGTGAAAGACCTTGGGACCCGCCCCGATATGAGCATAAAAGTGGGATGTATATCCCACGATATGTGAATATTGGGTAGGATTGTGAGAGTGCGCAGCACGGAACAATCCGTAGGCATCGTAGTTGGGGGCTTTTGACCCCAACATCATATATTTGATAGACAGCGAAGAGGCCTGCTCTGGGGCAGGGGGAAAAGGACATGTATGAAAAGATAAGGGACTATGCGCGGGCGCATGGGATGCTGGATAAAGGAGATGTGGTCATAGCAGGCATATCGGGAGGAGCGGACTCCGTATGCCTGCTTTGTGTGCTTCTGGAGCTGAAAAAGGAGTATGACCTGGAGATACGGGCCGTCCACGTGAACCACGGCATCCGGGGGGAGGCCGCCGCGGCGGACGAGGCCTATGTGGAGGCATTGTGTCGGAAGGAGGAGGTTCCCCTGGAGACCGTGCATGTGGATGTGCGCCGGATGGCCCGGGAGGAAGGGCTGACCCAGGAGGAGGCGGGGCGCGCTGCCCGCCGCCGGGCCTTTGAGGAGGCCGCGGGGAGGTGGCGCGCCGACAGGATCGCCCTGGCGCACCACAAAAACGACAATGCCGAGACCGTGCTCCTCAATCTGGCCCGGGGCACCGGCCTGCGGGGGATGGGGGGGATCCGCCCCTGTTCCGGGAAATACATCCGTCCTCTCCTGGAGGTGTCCAGGGAGGAGATCGAGGAGTTCCTGGCTGAAAAAAATATTTCTTATTGTATGGATGCCACAAATTATGAGGATACTTATACACGGAACCGTATCCGCAATCATATAATTCCATATATGGAGGAGCAGGTCAATCCCAGGTTCGTGGATCACGTGTGCGGGACTGCGGAGCAGATGGCGCAGCTCTGGGAGTACGTGGAGAGGCAGACCGGTGAGGCGGCTGCCCGCCTGACCACCCTTCGGACAGGAGCGGATGGCCGGGGGAGAGAAGTGGTCATAGACGGCCCGGGATTTGCCGGGACAGACAGGGCGCTGCGGCCCTACCTTTTAAAGCGGGTGCTGGGGCAGGTCAGCGGCAGGGAAAAGGATCTGGAGACCGTCCACTTCAAGGATCTGGAGGAACTGTTTGACAGGCAGGTGGGCAGAAGGCTCAGCCTCCCCTATGGGATGAAGGCGTTCCGGTGCTACGAGGGGGTGCGGGTGGTCAGCGCCAACTGGCAGGCCCCTGGGGAGAACCAAAGAGAAGGGGCGAGCGGGAAGATAAAGATGCGCATCCTGGACCCGGCGGACATAGAAGGCCCGATAGAGGAGGCAATTCCCAAAACACCCTACACGAAATGGTTTGATTATGATATAATAAAAAATAGTGTTATTATCAGAACCCGCCGCCCCGGCGACTATCTTGTGATAGACAGGGATGGGGCCAGGCAGAAGCTCAACCGGTATTTTATCAATGAGAAGATCCCGTCACAGGAGAGGGACAGCATCCTTCTTGCGGCGGACGGCAGCCGCATCCTGTGGGTGATCGGATATCGGGGAGGGCTGGGGTACGAGGTGACCGGGCAGACGAGGAAGATACTTGAAATAAGGATAGATGAAGTCACGACAGACAAGGGAGGAAAATACGATGGCAGAGACGATCAGAGAGCTTGTGTCAGAAGAAGAAGTTGAGAAGAGAGTGTGTGAGCTGGGAAAACAGATCAGCGAGGACTATGCGGGAAAGCATGTGCATTTAATCTGCGTCCTCAAGGGCGGCGTGTTTTTTATGTGTGAGCTGGCCAAGAGGATCACAGTCCCGGTTTCCATGGATTTCATGAGTGTCAGCAGCTATGGCGACGGAACGGCGTCCAGCGGCGTGGTGAAGATCGCCAAGGATCTGGATGAGCCGCTGGAGGGCAAGGATGTGCTCATTGTGGAGGATATCATTGACTCCGGGCGGACGCTGTCCTACCTGATCCAGATTCTGGAGAAGAGAGGACCCAGGAGCATGAAACTCTGCACGCTTCTTGACAAGCCGGAGCGGAGAGTGAAGCCGGTGACAGTGGACTATGTGGGCTTTAACATCCCGGATGAATTCGTCGTGGGATACGGCCTTGATTATGCACAGAAATACAGAAACCTTCCCTACATCGGAGTTGTGGAAGGTGTGGAGTAGAAAGGAGCAGCAGAGATTTGAACGATAAAAGAGGCAGGGGCCTGAGCGGCGCCACACTGCTTGTGTGCGTGATATTGTTGTTTGCAGCGCTCTGGTTCACCAATCAGATCGATCAGCGGGATAAGCAGATCACATACCAGGATTTTGAGAGCCTGGTGGAAAATGAAGAGATTGCAGAGGTGACCATCATCCAGAACCGGAATGTGCCGACAGGACGGCTGGAGGTGACGGTAAATGACGCCCAGGAGGGGGACGAGGCGAAGCTGGTCTACGTCTCTGACGTCAACAAGGCACAGGATTATCTGGCTGAGCACGGCGTGGACTACACGCTCAGAGATGTGCCCCAGGAAAACTGGTTTATGACAAACATCTTCCCGGTGCTCCTCATACTGGCGGCATTTTTCCTGTTCTTCTTCATGATGAACAGACAGAACGGCGGGGCTAACGCGAAGGCTATGAGCTTTGGCAAGAGCCGGGCCAGGATGAGTACGGAGCAGGATAAGAAGATCACCTTTGCCCAGGTGGCAGGCCTGCAGGAGGAGAAGGAGGAGCTGGAGGAGATCGTGGATTTCCTGAAGGCGCCGAAGAAATATATCCAGGTGGGAGCCAGAATTCCCAAGGGCGTGCTCCTGGTGGGCCCTCCGGGTACAGGAAAGACTCTGCTGGCAAAGGCCGTGGCGGGGGAGGCGGGGGTTCCCTTCTTCAGTATTTCCGGCTCCGACTTTGTGGAAATGTTCGTGGGCGTGGGAGCGTCCCGTGTCCGCGATCTGTTTGAGGACGCCAAGAAAAATGCGCCCTGCATCATTTTCATCGATGAGATCGATGCGGTTGCCCGCAGAAGGGGAACCGGCATGGGCGGCGGCCACGATGAGAGAGAGCAGACGCTGAACCAGCTCCTTGTGGAGATGGACGGCTTTGGCGTCAATGAGGGCATCATCGTCATGGCTGCAACCAACCGTGTAGATATCCTGGATCCGGCTATCCTGAGGCCAGGTCGCTTTGACAGGAAGGTGGTCGTGGGGCGGCCGGACGTGCAGGGAAGGGAGGAGATCCTGAAGGTGCACGCCAAGGGCAAGCCCCTGGGAGACGATGTGGACCTGAAGCAGATCGCCCAGACCACAGCCGGATTTACGGGTGCGGACCTGGAAAACCTGCTCAACGAGGCGGCTATCCTGGCGGCCAAGGAGAACAGAGTCTACCTGCAGCAGTCAGATATCAGGAAGGCCTTTGTGAAGGTGGGCATCGGAGCGGAGAAGAAGAGCCGCGTCATCTCAGACAAGGAGAAGAAGATCACAGCCTACCACGAGGCGGGCCACGCCATCCTCTTCCACGTCCTGCCGGATGTGGGGCCTGTGTACAGTGTGTCCATCATCCCCACAGGGACGGGGGCAGCCGGCTACACCATGCCTTTGCCAGAG
Source organism: Faecalicatena fissicatena (assembly GCF_016900595.1). Taxonomy (NCBI): domain Bacteria; kingdom Bacillati; phylum Bacillota; class Clostridia; order Lachnospirales; family Lachnospiraceae; genus Faecalicatena; species Faecalicatena fissicatena. The sequence goes on along the minus strand of NZ_JACLYY010000005.1, from coordinate 157,104 downwards.
AAGGATGAGATGTTCAACACAAAGGGCAAGATGCTCCAGGATATCACAGTGGCTCTGGGAGGCCGGGTGGCAGAGGAGGAGATCTTCGACGACATCACCACCGGAGCGTCCCAGGATATCAAGCAGGCAACCAGCCTTGCCAAATCCATGGTCACAAAGTTCGGTATGTCCGAGAAGCTGGGACTTGTCAACTACGACAACGACAGCGACGAGGTGTTTATCGGCCGGGATCTGGCCCACACCTCCAGAGGCTACGGCGAGCAGGTGGCCAGCACCATAGACCAGGAGGTCAAGGACATCATCGATGCGTGCTACAGAAGGGCCAAATATATTATCCGGAAATACCAGAATGTGCTGGAGAAGTGTGCAGAGCTTCTCCTTGAGAAGGAAAAGATAACAAGAGAGGAATTCGAGTCCTTATTTGAAGGGATTGAGGTTTCAGAAATATAAAGTCAGGCGGCGATAGAATGAACATACATGCATTATTTTGCGACGGAACAGGAAATTACGTTTTCCCGCCGGAACCACTGCCAGGACAGCAGGTCACACTGCAGTTCCGCACCGGAGCAGGCGATGCGGACAGTGTCTGCCTGCTGACGGGCGGCAGAGAGTACGAGATGGAGAAGCGGAGCACATCCGGGGTGTTTGACTACTATGCAGTGTCCCTGGAGTTGGGTGAGGAGAATCTGTACTACAGCTTCAGGGTGCGCGCCGGGGAGGAAGTCTGGTATTATAACCAGTTTGGCGCCACCAGGGAGAAGATCGAGGAGTATGAGTTCCAGATCGCTCCTGGATTTAGTACTCCCGACTGGGCCAAGGGCGCGGTCATGTACCAGATCTTTGTGGACCGTTTCTGCAATGGAGATCCATCCAACGATGTGGAAGACGGAGAGTACATCTATATCGGAGAACCTGTGGAACATGTGAAGGACTGGAATGAATACCCGGCGGCCATGGACGTGCGGCGCTTCTACGGAGGTGACCTGAAGGGCGTCATGGAGAAGCTGGATTATCTCCAGGATCTGGGAGTGGAGGTCATCTATTTTAACCCCCTGTTTGTCTCACCGTCCAACCACAAGTACGATATCCAGGACTACGACTACATTGACCCGCATTTTGGTGTCATCGTAGAGGACGGCGGAGAGCCTCTCCCGGTGGGCGTGAAGGAAAATGTATATGCGACGAAATATCAGAAGAGGGTGACGGACAGGAAAAACCTAGAAGCCAGCAACCAGCTTTTTATCAAGCTTGTGGAGGAGCTTCACAGGAGGGGAATGAAAGTCATCCTCGACGGCGTTTTTAACCATTGTGGTTCTTTTAACAAGTGGATGGACCGGGAACGGATCTACGAGGGCCAGGAGGGGTATGAAAAGGGAGCCTATGTCTCCGCGGACAGCCCCTACCGGGATTTCTTTGAATTTTTCCAGAGCGGAGACGAGCACTGGCCCTACAACGGAAATTATGACGGTTGGTGGGGGCATGATACTCTGCCTAAGCTCAACTACGAGGGTTCAAAGGAGCTGGAGGACTATATACTGGAGATCGGACGCAAATGGGTGTCTCCCCCCTACAATGTGGACGGCTGGAGACTGGACGTGGCGGCGGATCTGGGGCACAGCATAGAGTACAATCACGAGTTCTGGAAGAAATTCCGGCGTGAGGTCAAGAAGGCCAAACCGGATGCGCTGATCCTGGCGGAACACTATGGGGACCCGAAAGAGTGGATTGCGGGGGATGAGTGGGACTCTGTTATGAACTATGACGCCTTCATGGAGCCTGTTACCTGGTTCCTGACCGGGATGGAGAAGCACAGCGATGAGGACAGGGAGGAGCTCCACGGTAACGCGGACAGCTTTGTGCGCTCTATTTTTCACCATATGTCCTACATGCTCACTCCCTCTCAGCAGGTGGCCATGAATGAGCTGTCCAACCACGACCACTCCCGGTTCCTGACAAGAACCAATCATATGGTGGGAAGAATCGGCAGCCTGGGGCCGGAGAAGGCGGAGGAGTATGTGAGCCTGCCTGTGATGCGGGAGGCGGTGGCCATCCAGATGACCTGGGTGGGAGCGCCCACCATCTACTATGGCGACGAGGCGGGGCTGTGTGGGTTTACAGATCCGGACAGCAGAAGGACCTACCCCTGGGGAAAGGAAGATCAGGAACTCATTGACTACCACAGGGAGCTGATCCGCATACACAAGAATTACGAGGTGTTCCGCACAGGTTCCCTCCAGTGGCTGGTGAAGCAGGACAATGTCCTGGCCTACGGGAGGTTTAACGACACGGATCAGTTTGTCGTTGTCATCAACCACAGCAGTGAGCTGCGGGAAGTGCGGGTGCCGGTGTGGGTGATCGGCGTGCCCATGAAGAGCAGCATGAGGAGGGTGATTTACTCCTACGAGGAGGGGTACACCATGGAGTTCGACGAGATTCACGTGATCGATGGAGAGATCGTGGTGAACATGGGAAGCCAGTCTGTGCTGATTGCGAAGAATAAGGAATTTTAATAGAAAAGGGCCGGGAAAGGCCAGGCCGGAAAGAAAGCCGGATGTTCCGATTAGGTTTTGTGGAACATCCGGCTATTTTGCGTGTGCATTTACATATTTGCTTTTTGATATTTGCCGCTGCCGTCTACTGCGGGATCATCTGAATATTCAGATCCGCGCTCCCTGTGATCCCCGGCACCTGCCCCTGGTTGGTGTATTGCCAGAACTCGAACTGGTAGGGAGTCTGCGGGGCAGGCTCGTAGTCCGCATACCAGACAGGGTAGCCGGAGAGCTGCTCCAGGTCCAGTTCAAAGGCCTCCCACAGCATGTTCGCGTAGATCATGGGCTGGCGGCCTGCCTCTTCCACTGCCGAGCAGAAGATCTCTGTGTTGACGGTAAACTGCTCGCCGGTCACATTGTCCGTCCTGGCCTCGTCGTCTAGGATGCTCTCCGGGTCATAGACAACAGGGAGCTGAAGAGTGTAGCCCTCCAGGTTCCGGAGAACAAAATCCGCCTCTTCCCGGGCCTCCTTCTCGTTTACGGCCTGGGCAAAGAAATAGACGCCTACGTCAAAGCCGGCGGCCTGGGCGTTCTGCATATTGCGGTGAAACTCGCTGTCCAGACAGATCCGCCCCTCCTGCCCGTAGCCCCGGTAGCCGAGACGGATGAAGGCGAAGCTGAAGCCGTTTTCCTTAAGCTGCGCCCAGTCCACATATCCCTGGTGCTCAGACACATCGACTCCAAGCCGGTATGTATAATTTTCGTCTCCCGTGTAGGACAGATAATGTCCATCGTGGACAAAGCACTCAGGCTTGTAATCATGTCTGGCGATGTCGGGGTTGATCTCCACCTGGTACGGATTTTGGTATACGTCCACGAAGTGCAGTATTTCAGGCTGGTCGGAGGAAGTGTTTTCATCAGTATCTGATGTCTCCTCCCTGGCGGGAGCCTGAGACGCCTCCCGGGCAGTTCCGGCCTGGTCGTTCTGAGCAGCACTGTCTGCGTCAGATGAGCAGCCTGACAGCAATACGGAGAGGAAAGTCAGCAATAATAATGTTCTGTGTTTCATATCAGCTATTCTCCCTTACATATTCTGTATAGGATCTCCATGGATCGGCGTCTGAGAACCCACACATGCGGTAGAAGCATTCCGTTAGATACCATTTCTGCATCCGATCCTCTTCGTCTGTATAGGCGGGAAAAACGAGATGCATTTGGAGTACATAATCTGATCTTATCTTGTTCAGACTATAGACCGTATATCCAAAAGAACTGTCTGTATAGCCCGTTACTATAATCTTGCCGTAATCATCCTTCATGGCGTTGAGGATTGTCTCGCCTGAGGTGAGCATTCCCATTTCTGTAGTATACACATAATTGCTCATCTCCTTCAGTGTCATGCTGTCGGTGCGGCGGACAGCATGGAAGATAAGCTGTGCCCCGTCATCTGCTGAGAAGGCAACCCGTTCTGCGTTGGTTCCATAGGAAACCGTGGCTGTATCTGTGTCATAGATTACATGATTAAAAAAGTCCGTGGGATACCAAAAGCTGAATTCTGGTATATCAGAGGAGTAAAATTCGTAACAGGAAGGATCCAGGATTTTTGTGTAATCAGCAGATGCATTTTCATCTATAATAAAAGGTGTGTCAAAATACGTATTTGTCTTGAAGTCGGAACTATCGGTGGCTGTATCCGTGCTGATATCTGTATTCGTGTCGGTGCCAGTAGAGTCACTGGATTTGGAAGAAGCGGTTTTCCCCTCTGTTGACACAGTGTCTGTTTGTGAACTTGGTTCCTGAACACTAGAGGAATTGGAGATATATCGGACTGTCAGCCCTATTCCTACAGCTGCTATGATCATAAGCGCAAAGGCAATGATAAAATTTTTGTTTTTTGACTTTTTTGGAGCCTCTGTATTACTTGGGTTGGTGACACGGGAGCCACACTGATCGCAGAAGACCGCATCATCCGGCAGGTCATATCCACAGTTGTTGCATTTCATAGTTCATTCCCCCTCTTGGTTTTATCTGGATAGTAAAAGGCGTTCAGTGCCTCTGATATTATTCATTATACAGTTAAAGAAGAAGAACGTCCACAATGTTCCGGGAAAATTGAGGAAAATAGCCTGTATCTTTCGATTGAGTTAGTTTGCTCTATCGTCGGTTAAGCTCTGATGTCTTGACAAAAAATATCTGGTTTTGTAAAATTATCTCATAATTTGTCGTTTGGGAAGAGGGGGATGGAGATGGCATATAAATGCAGTATTTGTGGAGAGAGAGAGGTAGAACATCCGGGGGATGTGTGTGATTTGTGCGCTCTTGGCCAGGATCCCTATGCGGCCAGTATGGCGCAGCAGGCGAAAAAGAGCCGGAGCAGACAGATTTATGAGGCTCCTCACGTACAGGAAGATACTTATGTTCCGGGCCGTGGGAAGAGCAGGAAAATCCTGGTTGGGGGTAGCCCTGTTCTCCAGAATACAGATCCCTATGGGAACGAGATTACGTCGCAGGAAGATGTATCGCCGGAAACGCCTGTCTATAAAAGCGGTCAAACCCCTGTGCATACATCTGGAAACAGTGGCAGTGTGCATGTGTCCTCTTCTTCTAAAAAGAGCAACCGCTCTTCTGTAAATATATCCAACCAGCCGATTACAAAAGGCATATCTAAAAATATATCTGTAGATACCCAGAAAAAATCAGCTTTGGTAAAATGGTTTCGGACCCTGTTTACCGGAGTGCCCTTTACATTCGATGACAATATTACTATGTTTCAGGTATTTCCTGATTTCAGTGGCCAGGCTCTAAATGCAATGGGCAATGCCTGTGACCAGGTAATCGTATACGGAAAACTAAATGCCGGAGCTGTCTCGGAGAATAATGAGGTGGAGGTGTACGGTCGCAGAGATGCTAGCAATAATGTGGTGGCAAAATCCATATGCAATGTGGCCAGCGGTACCACCATTACGCCGGATGGAGCCATGGGGCCTGTAGCAGTGTGGCTCATTACGCTCCTTGTACTGGCCGCAGTCTGCGGCGTGGCTGGAGCTCTGGGCCTGAACGGCATAATCTGGATTATTGTATTGCTTATCTGTCTTGCAAATCTGCCCTTGATTCTAAAGATTATAGCGGGCATTATAGGGATAATTTTTTCATTTGGTAGAAGAAAGAAATAAGGGACAGAGGAGGCTTCATCGTGGATGCTCAGTATTATACCCACTCATCTGCACAGAAGAATATTGCAGTCTGCCGGAAAGAGCTGGAGTTTATACCCAACGGGAATTTTGTGTCTGAAGGCTATGAGGAGTGTAGGAATATGCAGTTCTTCCAGGTGATGGGCATTGCCCGGTTCTGGGAGGAGGAACGGGAGTTAGATAGCTGTACTCTGACCGCTGACATATTGAATGGCTGTATCAGGTACGGCCTTCCCTTTGCATTTGTCCTGGTGGGGGATGAGAGGGGGATTCATGTCTACGTGGGAACCACGAAGACGTTGTTGAATGCGGTAAAATCCTCCTATCAGGCTGTGTACCCTGGAATTGACATAGAGGCGGTAGAGGATAATCCTTTGCGAAGCTGTCCAAGGGAGTACGGCGGTATGTTTACTGGCATACCCACTGATAAGATGAATGCAGACCAGCCCACTCTTCAGATTGAGAGTATTTGCCGGGGAATGCAGGGAAAGCGTTTCTCTTATATCATACTGGCGTCAGGACTGAGTGGCCTGGCTGTTACCTTTGGGCATGAGCGCCTTCTGGAAGAGATGGAGTTAGTGTATTCGCTGATTAACCAGACTATAACCGGGGGAGCCCAGGGAAATCTGTCTGCGCAGCGGCAGGACTTTCAGAGCAAGAATTATTTTGAAAATCTTGAAATACTGGAGCGTCATCTTAAAGAGGGTACAGTCCGGGGAATGTGGCGAATGAATGGATATTATGCTGCGGACAGTCAGGAGGATGCCCAGAGGCTGAGCAATATGATTCGTGCCTGCTACTCGGGCGATGAGTCAACACCGGAACCTTTTAGGCTTATTCCCTATAATTCTATCCGAGAGGTCATCCCTAACATGTATATGATGGCAGATCTGGCAGAGTGCCAGGATGTACATCCACTGGGACGGTGGCATAGGGATGGCATATCTCAGGATATTACTCTGTACATATACAAATTTCAGACTATTCTTACAAGTAGTCAGCTTGGTGTACTCTGCAGACTTCCAGTAAAGGAGTTTCAAGGATATTATGTAGATGAGTATGTAGAGTTTGATGTGGCGGAAAGAAACAGGACGGCGGGGAGAGATGCGATTCCCCTTGGCGATATATGCACTGCGGGACGTAGTCAGGAAAGCCGAGAGATGGAGCCATATTATATAGAAAAGCACGATCTGACCAGACACGCTCTTATTATCGGAATTACAGGAGGAGGCAAGACGAATACATCTAAATCCATTCTCAATACCCTCTGGAACGCCGTAGATTCCAGGGAAAGAATTCCCTTTCTCGTGATCGAGTCTGCCAAGAGAGAATACTGGGAGCTGCGCAACCTGAAAGGATTTGAGAATCTGCTTATTTTTACTCTTGGAGCGGAGGCGGAGAGGACGTCGGTGAAATACAGGATCAATCCATTTGAGACAAATCCGGGTATCTCTCTCCAGACTCATATAGATTATCTTTTGTCCACTTTTAAGGCGGCCTTTGACTTGTATCCACCTATGCCTTATATTTTAGAAAAAGCAGTGTACGCAGTATATGATGACAGAGGATGGGATATCGTAGAGAACCAAAACCGGTACGGTTTGATAGAGTATCCTACTCTGGAGGATCTTTACAACAAAGTAGATGTCATTGTGGATGAGCTGGGCTATCACCAGGAAGTTCAGTCCAATGTGAAAGCTGCCCTTCAGGCCAGAATTTACTCCCTTATGATAGGAGGGAAGGGCGCCATGATGAATACACCTAAATCTGTTCCTATCGGAGAGCTTTTAGAGAGGCCTGTGGTCATGGAGTTGGAGGATTTAGGAGACGATGAGACAAAGTCCTTTGTTATGGGAATTCTTATGGTACAGCTTTATGAGTACAGAAAATCCCAGATGACGCAGGGGAGTAAAGCCTTGTCCCATATCCTGCTCATAGAGGAAGCGCATCGGCTTTTGAAGAATGTGCCTGAGTCCGGGGAAGGGGGAAATACCCGTGCAAAGTCTGTGGAATTCTTCTGCAATATGCTGGCAGAGATCCGCACCTTCGGCCAGGGTATTATAGTGGCGGATCAGATTCCTACAAAGCTTGCTCCGGACACCATCAAGAACACGAACCTGAAAATCGTACATCGCACAGTGGCTCAGGAAGATAGGGAGACAATAGGACGGGCTATGAATATGAGTCAGCAGCAGATTGAATATCTGAGTTCTCTTCAAAGAGGATATGCGGCAGTCTATGCGGAAGGCGACAGCAGACCTAAATGTGTAAAGATGCCCTTGGTGCTGCCTTTCTATGATAAGAACAGAGACGAAGTAATTCAAGAAGCGCGGCGGCAGGTATACAATCTGGCCGAGAATTATGATAAGAAGATCAACCACCATTGTGGATGTGCTTTCTGTGAGGAACAGTGTGCTTACTATCAGAGAGTGAAGGAATACATAGACAGTAGGATAGATGTGGGCAAAGTCCTTAAAAAGTGGCAGGCAGTTGGGTACAGGCCGCCCTCATTGAAGGCGTTTCTTGTATCCGGGATCATGGAAGGACTGAAGGGATGCAGCCTGGCGGCAGATCTGTGCTGTGTCGGGTACATCCTGCAGGCAGAGACGGATCTTAAAGATGGACAGCGACAGAAGATTATCGCTGACTATTTAAGATATATTTTTAAAGAAAAGGAATGACGAGGAGGGATTATAATGGCAGAAGTAACATCCATTCATCCGGCGGATCTAAGAAAGATCGAAAATTTTATGGGAGCTGTGCACAATGATCTTCAGGTGCTTGACTCAGGTGTAGGAACCGTTAATGACAACGTAAAGGTTGTCTATGATGAGGTTGGGAAACTGGCCCAGGATTTTTATGCGTTTGTGTCGGCCCAGGTGAGAGCGAACCGGCTTGGTCAGGCAGAGGTAAGGCTTGTGAAGATCCGGCAGGAGCTGGAGAAAAAATATGGACACTATGATCTCGTCAGAAGAACGACCACAGGCATCCTCCAGGCCGATGACCTGGGGATTGTGAAAAAGGATACCATCAGCAGCGCAACGGAAGAGCTGATGATTTCTACGCCGGGGTACTGGCTTGCCCCTTGTCTGGTAGCGTTAGCGGCCTGGATCAACGATCAGCCGGAGCTTGCGGATAAGGCATTGAGGGAGGGGATTAAAAGAAATGATGAGAAGACGTCCCTGTTTTTTGCTCTTGTCTGCAGAAGAGCGGACAGAAAGAACGCCAGCCTGAAGTGGACGCAGAGATACCTGGCTAACCAGGATGAGGAAAACTTGGACCGCAAGACGATCATTATTCTCGATGCATTTGCAAGCGGTCTTCTTGGGGCAGATTCAGAGGGAGTTGTCTCCCGTCAGATGGACGAGTGGCTGGATCATCTGTCCGCAAAGCCGGGATTTGTGGAAAAGCAGACTGTACAGTGGTCAGAGGCGATTAATCTTAAGAGGAAGCCTCTGGAAGATACTTCTTATACCTATCTGAAAAAATACAGCAAAACCTGGCCTGTCCTTGAGGATATTATGGAGGGAGCCAATCTTCATGCGGAGATACTCAGTTACTTTACATCCATCTTTGAACAGGAGGTATCCACGGACTCGCTGAAGGAGCAGTTGGACGACATTTTGGACAGCTTGGTGACTGATTTTGATGATGAAGAGCTTCCGCTTAGAAAAGAGGAAAAATTTGAACAGTTTGTAGTAGATTTTGAGGGGGATGAAGACAGAGCACGTCAGAATATGGCTGTGGAACAAACGGCTTTTGAGACTCACAAGGATTTCACGCAGCTTCTGACAGATGCTGCCATGAAGCCGGAGTCATCCCACGCAAGCGCTTCTACTCAGAAATTTGCTATTGCGCTCTCGAAAGAGTGGATCACTAACGCTTATAGTGACGTAACTGCTCAGAACAGGATGAAAATTCCAAATGAAATTGAGGTTAATGTAGATACATTTAATGATAAAACAACGGATGGACAGAATGAACAGGAGCTGCTCGGGAAATTTAACTCTCTGGTAGACCAGGAAAAAACAGCGGCCCTGGATCAGCTAAAACTTACCCAGTTCGATCAGTTCTGTCTTTACGGAGGTGGCGTGATTGCTGCCATTGGTCTGGGTATGCTCGTGGCGGGGAGTATGTTCCTCGGAATTATTGCCATTGTTGCGGGTATTGGGCTTATCCTCAATCACTTTTCAAAGAAAAAGAAGATTGAGACGAGCAGGCAGAATATAGAGACTCAGTTTGAGCAGAAGAGGACAAACGGGTCCCAGATTATTCGGGCACTTCTGGCAGAGGTTGTGGATTTCCGGGCTGAATTTGACAGAAAGGACGCTCAGAGCCAGCAAGTGATGGATTTTCTTGATCAGATCACACCGGAGCAGTACGTGAGAAAGTTAGCTGACTCCAACAGACGTGTGAAGGTACAGTAGAGGGAGGGAAGTAAAGATGGATGCAAAAGCGAAAGCTAATTTCATTAATTCGGTAGCAAAAGATAACAATATACCCTGCCAGAACTGCGGTGGTCTGAATAACGCAGGGGCGAAGTTCTGTAAATTCTGCGGAACAAAGCTGGCACAGCCGGCACCCGATCCGCAACCGATGTCAGTGCCTGATCCACAGCCAGTGCCGACACCGCAGCCGGTGGAGGAAGAAAATATACCTTTCAGGAGCATTGATAAAGCTCAGCCGGTATCTGAGCCGCAGCCGGTGCATCAACCGGAGCAGAATGCTGATCCTGTCGGCAGCTTTTATTATGAAGAGCCGGTCAGTGTGTTCGCCCAGGGGCTTCCTGAGTGGAGCGTAGAACCGCCGCAGGTAATGGTGAGGAGGAAGAGAAAGAAATGATCCAGGTACCACATACATATGCGGAATGGGCAGTCGTTCTTGATATGTTCAGAAATAAGGAAGACGATGAAGCTGTCCTTGCGGTCATGAAGCAGGGGACGATCGAGTGGCAGTCCGGCGTAGCGGAGCGTTTTGCCAAGCGTCTTATTGATGCGGTGAATGTAAGGATGAATGCTGCCTCGGATAAATTTCAGAAGGATATGAGCAGATCTCAAGGTCAGGAAAGGGCCATTGTGCAGGCTCTTCTGGCTTTGAGAAAGGAAATGGCCTTTCTGACAAAAGCCATCGACCTGCCGGCGCTTCCGGAAAAGGACCGGCAGCATTATCTGCAGCTTGTGAGAAGCCAGGCCGACAATATGCAGAAATCGCTGGAGGATTCTGCAAAGTCAGACCGCAGCGGCAAGATGGGCAGTATCGTGAGAAATCACAGAGTGAATGGATTTTAGGAGAGGTGGTTACAGATGAGCAACACAGCAGAGACAAAAAATTTGATTAGACGATATTCGATCGCCAGAATTCCGTTCATTGCGATCAATACGATAGAGAGGGGACGGACACTGGATATCCTGAAAGAGATAGCCGAAGAGCTTTCGCTGCCTTTTTATGTACATACATTGTCAAAAGGAGTTTATGATATCGCTTCAGATAAGGTGTTGAATGAGGATAAATCCGTATATGGGGCTATCGATTTTATGACGGAACAGATGAAGCGTAAGCAGTATCTTACACTGGTGCTGACAGAGGTGCCGGATCTGAGTACGGATAACGCAGATTCCAAGCAGATGCTGGCTCTCGTTAACCTGGCAAACGAGTCTGGCGGTATGGTGATCGTGCTTACAAATAATCCAGTGTGGAACCAGCTCCAGAGACAGGGGATGGTGCTGAAGGTAGACCTTCCTGACGAAGACGAGATGTATGCTATCATCAAAGAATATATTGATGATTATCGAAATGAGATTCCCATAGAGTGGGACAATACGGATGTCAGAGAGGCAGCTTCCATGCTGGCGGGAGTGACTAAGATAGAGGCAGAAAATGTGATTGCCGCTCTTATTGCCAACAAATGTATCCGAAAATCAGATCTGGATGAGATTCGATTTGCAAAGGATCGTCTTTTCTCGGATATCTCCGGACTGGAAAAGATAGAAGTAGATGATAATGTGAAAGACGTGGGGGGCCTGGAGGGCCTGCGAAAATGGCTGGATGAGAAGAAGGAGCTCCTTACGCCGGAAAAGAGAGATGAGCTGCGTGCAAAGGGGCTTCAGCCTCCCAGGGGAATTCTCCTTGTGGGCGTGCCGGGCTGTGGAAAATCCCTCTCAGCAAAGTCCATCTCAGCCAACTGGAAACTTCCGCTCTATAGGCTTGACTTTGCTACTGTTCAGGGAAGCTATGTGGGACAGTCAGAGCAGCAGCTAAAGGATGCTTTGACAACAGCAGAGAATGTGGCACCCTGCATTCTTTGGATTGATGAGATTGAGAAGGGATTGTCAGGTGCTGGGAGCTCGAATGATGGAGGTGTATCCACAAGGATGGTGGGACAGTTCCTGTTCTGGATGCAGGAATGCAGGAAACAGGTGTTTGTAGTGGCAACTGCCAATGATGTATCTATGCTTCCTTCAGAGCTTTTAAGGAGAGGCAGGTTTGACGAGCTGTTTTTTGTGGATCTTCCCACAGCCGATGAGAGGAGAGATATTCTTTCGCTCTATATGCGCAAGTATTTGGGACTTGAGTTTAGCGGGCCTTTTGCGGATAAAATTGTAGAGATTAGCGATGGCTTTACGGGAGCGGATCTTGAATCTACGGTGAGAGACTTGGCATATCGTGCTATTGCGAACGAAAATTTTGTTATGAATGCGGAAAACATCATAACGGCATTTGACAATGTAGTTCCCTTATCTCAGACAAGCCCGGAAAAGATAGAGGCGATTCGTGAGTGGGGCAAAGAGCGCGCAGTGCCTGCATCCGGCAAGCCTATCGGTGGGGAGGAGTTGCTGCAGAAGAGTGGTCCGAGGACAAGAAAAGTATTAGTATAAAGGGAGTGGACAGGCGCGAAAAAGTATGGAGGAGCTTTTTCGTGCCTGCTGCGCTTACGGGCTGCGGAGGAAGCAACAGGAGAGTAATATGGGATTTGGGTTTTATGAGACTGGAAAAGAATGGAACGATACCAGTGAGAAGGCAAGAGCTGGGACTGTCAGCGAGACTGCAGAGAACCTGCAAGAGACAGTCGAAGATTTTGAAGACTGTGCTTTGGAGAAAGTGAAAGAGGAGAGTGAATCCGATGAAGGAGAACTCAGGGAGAATGTCGATGATTTTTCAGATTGCGGAAAGGAGATGCCGGAGAAGGAGTTTCAGGAGACAGGCGAAGTGTCTAAAGAAGCAGAAGAGATGTCCGGAGGCATTAAGAAGAGTGATTCGAAAGCTCGCTCTCTAAGAGAATTAAGCAGTGATTCCTGGGAGCACAGAAATGAGTTGGCGGTGTTAAAAGAGGAACGGCAGGAAGCAGAAAAGGTTATGAAGGAGAAATTCGACAGGACTATATCCTGTGAGAAGGGTACGGATGCCTATTATACTTCTCTGCGAGAATATAATGAAGCCAGGATAAACAGGGAGTCTCTGGAGCAAAAGGAGCAGGAGGCGCTGAGACGACAGCTTGAGATGGAGCGGAGAGTGTCAGACATGCGCAGCGAGCAGATACGGGCCGGCGAGGAAGGCATATATGCGGCGAAGGAGACGTTTCCTCAGGTAGACGAGATTCAGAACAGATACGAGGAGGCTTTCTATCGGGAACAGCCAGACAAGGAAGAGCTTTCTAGCATTCAGAGGGAGAATACAGAGTTAATCGGTCGCCTTTGCGAGGAGAAAGAAGCACTCCGATTGGGTATGGAAGGCGAGATGGATCAGATGTATGTCCGAATCAGGGAAAGCAATCGGGAACGCTATGACACGGCTCTCGATCCTGAGCATCAGAGACTGGCTGCCCGGTACAGAGAGATGGAAGATATGTACCGCAAGGTGGATTACTCTATCGTCAGACTGGATGAGAACAATATCAGCATCTCGGAAGTTACTGGAAAACAATACGACTCTGTGCGGAGGAAAAGTTTGGAAAAGCCGCTGGGGCATCTGGAAAACTGCGCTTATCGGCAGGGAGATAACATCTACGGATATGAGGGGACATGTGGACCGACGTCAGTCGCAAACTCTCTGAACCGGGTGACAGAGTCCAGACGCTATACAGAGAACGAGGCTGTTACAGTGGCCGTTGAAAAGAATTTGTGCGTAAAAAGTGGTCAGCTTGAGTTAGCCGGGGGCACGGGGACAAAAGAAGTCGTTCGGCTCATTGATGAGGTGAAGGAGCCAGGTGAGGATATTGCTGCAGAAGTATATGAGTACGAAAACGCACCGAAGGTAGAGGAACTGGCAGAGAAAGTGAGTGCCTCGGATACGGTGGCGATTGTTGGCGTGGATTCAGCGATCCTTTGGGATGAGAGAGGAGATGTGTCCTGTTCAGGGCTTTTCCAGTCATCGGGTTATTCTGACCACTGGATTATGGTGGACAGCCCTGTCTATACGGGGGGAGGATTAGAGGGCTTCCGGATTGCAGACTCAGGCGGCGGAGTGGACTATGTGGATAAGAAAAAGTTTGAAAAAATGTATTTGGGAGATGAAAATTACAAGGTGGAAGATCCTACTGTGATACTGGTAAGGAACCGGAAGGAGAGATGAATATGGATTTTGTAAAAACAGCAGATGTCAACAGCTACATCCAAAGAGAGGCGCTGGGAGGGATAAAGATTCCCCACAGTACATCCCAGCCAGTAATCCGTCTGGAGGATGGGAAATATTGTCTTGCTGCTTTTGTTTTTTTCTATTCCAGAGAAGATATTCGACTGGGAGAGGCGGCCCGACCGCAGTTTTGGGTAGCTGCTGATATATGTACCGGGGAACTTACCGGAGAAAATTCCTGCAAGGAGAAAGAATTTTCGGATGCGTCCTATCGGAAGAAGTACAGTATCAGAGCAGACGGAGTCTACGATACATCCAGAGAATACTATGAAAAGGCTTTCGCTCTTTTGGACGAAGTGAGAGAAACGCTTATTGATACGGGAACGCTGGAACGGCAGAAGTACGATAGATATCTGGCGAAGATCACTGCCAATATTCCGCGGGAATATCAGCGTTTTTATTTCGAACTGAGCGTATAGGAGGAAGAAACGTGTACACATTAATTGTTATATTCTTTTTGATCGGATGCTGTATGATTGCGGCGGGTCTGCTGGGACAGGCGGCGACTGCCGGTACAAAGAGCTGGGATGCAGGCATAGCTTCCGCCATGGCTTTAATGGTGGTATTCGCCCTCCTTCTTATAAGCTGCGGTTCTTTTGCGGGCCTCGGGGAAGCCTTTGGGGCGATCAACAATAGTTTGAATATTCCTTTCTTCAGCCAGTTGGCAGATTACGGGACCATGAGAAATCTATTTCAACAGGCTCCTATGGAGGCTGCTGCTGCATTTCTTGACACGGTATTTCTTGCTGCAATCATTAATATGCTGGGGCTTCTCCATCCCAACAGCGGTGACGCGGCAGGACAGCTTGCAGTGAAAATATTGACGGCAGTTGTGCTGGCCATTGTGGGGCTGGTAATTTTGAATTTTGTCGTTAAGCAGTCAGGGCCCTATCAGCTGTTGACAGGGATACTGGGGGCGGTGATCGCATTTGTGTCGGTGGGAACGGTGCCTCTGGCGGTGTGGAGCGTGATAAAGCAGAATAGCACTGCCGCAGTAGGAATAGCTGCAGCCTTGATTATATTTGCCCAGAGCCGGCTGGGAGGATGTCTTCGCTCGGCCTTTTTCCAGGCTCTTGTCTATGTGGGCGGTGTGTATGTGCTGGAGGAGAGGATGCCTGACGTTTCTGCGGGACTGTCCCAGATATCTATTGTTGTTGCGGCATTTATGCCGGTGATCATTATGCTGATCGGACTTTTCATACTTGTGAAGAGTGTTTTTTAATAAATGAGGTCAGTGTTTTCTTTGATATTTAATGTATATAATGGACAGGAGGTAAGTAAAGATGCCAAGACCTATACTTAGAAAGCTGGATCAACAGGTCCGGACAGACAATATTTTAAGTGCTGTTTCGCAGGAGAATATGCAGCAGAAACAGCAGGCGCAGCAACTGGACAAGATGAAGCTGGACCGTCTTCTAAGAAAGCCCAGATCCAGGGCCTATATGGATGCTATGCACAGGCTGGATGCGGGAGGACATGTACATAACCAGAGCAAGGTGAATGAGATTATCGATGCTATCAGAAATGAGTTTCCGGATGTAGAGATTTCAGGAATTCTTCTGGGGTGTGTCGCTATCTGTTATTTGGGCAAGCCGTACGAAGTGCATACGTTGGACATTACCCAGGGGATCATCGAGCACTACAAGTCAGGGCAGACTCTGCCGGGAGGTCTGGAGAAGGCCCGGGGTATTGCTATGAGAGGCGGCTATGATTTTATTGAAGTCTATGTAGACTGTTGCAGGGCGGTGAGCTCAAACGGTGCCGTGTCCGTTATTCCCTGCTGATTGCGATTTTAGTAACAATGCCTTCTCTCACCAAATCAAAGCAAGAATTCTAAAAATGTAAGCAATATGCAAATTGACGGATTTCATCTTTTCGCCTATGCTTGTTTTAAGTAAAATGTACAAACCATGTGCAGGGAAAAGAAACTGTAAAACAGCATTTTGTGAAAAAGAAAGGAGAAAAAAGTGAAGGAGCAGACAAAAGGAAGAGTTACGATACCTACAGACGTTGATGTTGTACCGGAGACACTGGAACTGGTAGAGCGCTGGGGAGCCGATGCTATCCGTGACTGTGACGGGACGGATTATCCGGAAGAGCTGAAGAACGTGGACGCGAAGGTTTACTCCACATATTACACAACAAGAAAGGACAATGCGTGGGCCAAGGCCAATCCGGATGAGATCCAGCAGATGTATATCATGACACCGTTCTACACAGCGGTGGAGAGCGAGCTTTCCATCCATCTGATGAACCATCTCTACCCGGATATGCTGAAAGTGAATGACCACGATGACATTACCAGATGGTGGGAGGTCATTGACCGCACAACGGGAGAGGTAGTGCCGGTGGAGAAGTGGAGCTATGACGGGGAGGCGGGCGATGTGACCATCCACGACGCGGCTGCCTTCCACGACTACACGGTCAGCTTCCTGGCCTACATCATGTGGGATCCGGTTCACATGTACAACGCAGTGACAAACGGCTGGACCAATTTCGAGAAGCAGATCACCTTTGATGTGCGCCAGCCCAAGACAAGAGCTTACTCCATGGAGCGTCTGCGCAAATTTATCGCGGATAACCCCCATGTGGACGTGATCCGCTACACCACATTCTTCCACCAGTTCACGCTGATCTTTGACGAGCTGGCCCGGGAGAAATACGTGGACTGGTACGGGTACTCCGCATCCGTGAGCCCCTACATCCTGGAGCAGTTTGAGAAAGAGGTGGGCTACAAGTTCCGCCCCGAATACATCATTGACCAGGGCTACATGAACAACACCTACCGCATCCCCTCCAAGGAATTCCGGGATTTCCAGGATTTTCAGAGGAGAGAGGTGACAAAGCTGGCCAAGGAGATGGTGGACATCACCCACGAGTGCGGCAAGGAGGCCATGATGTTCCTGGGCGACCACTGGATCGGCATGGAACCCTTCATGGACGAGTTCAAGAAGGTAGGTCTTGACGCGGTTGTGGGAAGCGTCGGAAACGGAGCCACCCTGCGCCTGATCAGCGACATCGAGGGCGTGAAGTACACAGAAGGCAGACTTCTCCCCTACTTCTTCCCGGATACCTTCCACGAGGGCGGAGACCCGGTGAAGGAGGCCAAGATCAACTGGGTGACGGCAAGGCGCGCCATCTTAAGAAAGCCCATTGACCGGATCGGCTACGGCGGATACCTGAAGCTGGCTATGCAGTTCCCGGATTTTATCGACTATGTGGAGAGCGTGTGCCAGGAGTTCCGCACACTGTACGACAACATTAAGGGAACCACTCCCTACTGCGTGAAGAAAGTGGCGGTCCTGAACTGCTGGGGTAAAATGAGAGCATGGGGCAACCACATGGTGCACCACGCCATCTACTATAAGCAGAACTACTCCTACGCAGGCATCATCGAGGCCCTCAGCGGAGCGCCGTTCGATGTGAAGTGGATCAGCTTTGACGATATCCGCAGCAACCCGGAGATACTGGATGACATTGACGTGATCCTGAACGTGGGCGATGCAGATACAGCCTACACCGGAGGAGAGAACTGGACAGACGAGAAGATCATCACTGCTGTAAAGAAATTTATTTACAACGGCGGCGGTTTCATCGGTGTCGGCGAGCCGGCAGCGCACCAGCATGAAGGACATTTCTTCCAGCTGGCCACAGTCATGGGCGTGGAGGAAGAGAATGGCTTTACTCTGAATGTGGACAAATATAACTGGGATGAGCACGAGCATTTCATCACAGAGGACTGCAAAGGCGACATCGATTTCGGTGAAGGAAAGAAAAATATTTACGCTTACGAGGGAACTACGATCCTGAAACAGAATGACAAAGAAGTACAGCTGGCTGTCAATGACTTTGGCAAGGGACGCAGCGTCTACATCAGCGGACTTCCCTACAGCTTTGAGAACAGCCGTCTCCTGTACCGCTCCATCCTGTGGGCATCCCACGATGAGGGCGAGCTGCACAAATGGTTCAGCACCAACTACAATGTGGAAGTGCATGCCTATGTGAAGAACGGAAAGTACTGCGTTGTAAACAATACCTACGAGCCCCAGAGCACGACTGTGTACAAGGGAGACGGCACAAGTTTTGACCTTGACCTGGAGGCAAACGGTATCTACTGGTACGAGATTTAAAAAGAAAAAGATGAAAAAGATATAAAGGAGAAACAAAGATGAGAGAGCTTCAGCTTCTCATCAAGCCAGTCTCCTCTGCCTGTGACCTGGACTGCACTTACTGCTTTTACAAGGATGAGGCAGCAAACCGCGCTGTGGGCGATCATGGGAAAATGAGCCGGGAGACCATGCGCGCGGTTGTGGACAAGGCACTGGCGGCATCGCAGACCTGCGTGTTCGGCTTTCAGGGGGGAGAGCCGACACTCGCAGGTCTGTCCTTTTTTGAAGACTTTACAGCATATGTGGAGGAGAGAAAAAGGCCGGATCAGGAGGCGGTGTACACCATACAGACAAACGGGAACAGGCTGGATGAGAGATGGTTTGAGTTTTTGAAAGAAAAAAATTTCCTTGTGGGACTTTCCCTGGACGGTGTCCGGAAGACCCATGACGAGAACAGGAAGGACCGGGCGGGAGAGGGAACCTTTTCCAGGGTTTTTGCCTGCGCGGAGCGTATGCGTGAACTGGGGATCCCCTTCCATGTGCTCTGCGTGCTGAATGCCCAGACAGCCCCCCGGATCGGAGCCATCTACCGGTTTTTCATGCGGAAGGGCTTTGACCATCAGCAGTACATCCCCTGCCTGGATCCCCTGGGCACAGTGCGGGGTGAGGCGTCCTTCTCCCTGACCCCCACAATGTACGGGGAGGCTCTGGGGACCCTCTTTGACCTATGGTGTCAGGACAGGATGGCGGGGCGTCCGGTGTACATCCGGCAGTTTGAAAACTATGTGGCCATGCTCCGGGGCGGACAGCCGGAGGCCTGCAGCATGTACGGCAGATGCAGCATGCAGAACGTGGTGGAGAGCGACGGGACCGTCTATCCCTGTGACTTTTACGCGCTGGACGCGTGGCAGATGGGAAATCTGAAAGATCCGGATACGGACTTTGTGAAACTGCAGAAGATAGCGGCGGAAGAGGCCGGGAGTAAGAGACATCCTTTTTTCAAGGAGGCGGACAGGCGGGACGACAGATGCCGGGCCTGCAGATGGTATCCTCTGTGCCGGGGCGGCTGCCGCAGGGACTGCTTCCCGGAAGAGGGCAAGATGAGAAATTATTACTGTGAGACGTACCAGAAGTTCTTTGCGGAATCCATAGGACGGCTGGAGTACATGGCGGGGCATCTTGTTTAGATGCCCCCTCCTGCGTTTGAACGGCTGCCGTCGGCGTGCTGCTGCCGGTACTTGATGGGCGTCATGCCGTACTTTTTGCGGAAAGCCTGGGTAAAGTAGGACTGAGAAGAAAAGCCCACCGTAGACGATATGGAAGAGATGGAGTGGTCCGTGTCCTTCAGCAGTGTGCAGGCAGCTTCCATCCGCCGCTGGTTCAGGTACTGGATGGGTGACTGGCCGGTGTACTTGGCGAAAGAGTGAGCCATGTAGTACTTGTTCATGTGGGTCAGCTCTGTCAGCGTGTCCAGCGTGATGGGATCTGAGTAGTTGATGTCCAGATACTCTTTGATCCGGGCGCACTCCTTTGTCATGTAGGTGGAGGTGATGGGCACCGGGATCACGTGCTGATAGCGGACGATGCGCAGGATCAGGATCTCCAGCAGATCCTGGCAGATCTTGTCAGAACCGTAGGAGGGATTCCTCACCTCGTAGAGCATCTGCGCAAAGAGGTCTGCGATCAGAGACTTATTGCTGAAATTACAGAAGACCTGTACGCAGGTTTTTTTGTTTGCCGGCTGGAAGGAGATGCCCTCCACTCCGATGACATAGTACTCCAGTGGAGTGCCCTTGATAGACTGTTCCGTGTGTTCCATGTATGGGGGGATGATGACCAGGTCCCCCGTTCGGATATGATACTTTTCGTCGTGGAAGAGGAAGTTCCCCTCCCCGTTTACCACGAAGAAAAGCTCGGTGAAATGATGTGTGTGGAAAACGCTCTGCCAGTCCTTTTCGTCCTTGGACAGAGAAACGGACAGAAGACGGGCATTCAGCTTGTCAATGTTTGTGGGCTTGATAGCGTATTGTCTGTGACTCATAGGTCCTCTCCTCTGCTCAGATGTTTCGGGTGTGCTCCATTGTCTCCGGATAGGGCCTGCCGGGAATCAGGACTTTTCCGTCTGTAAATCCTTCAGGCCGGTCTTTCAGGGACTCGATCAGGCAGGATCGGAGAAAGGAAATCCTTTCTTTTGCTGTGCTTTCGTTTATCAGATCCGTCAGTTCATGGGGATCTTCCCTCAGGTTAAAATACTGTTCCCGGCCTGTGGCGGAGTGCCAGATGTACTTGTCAGTCTCCGTGACGATCCAGTGGTTGGAGAAATCTCCGTAGGAGTGCTCTCCGTGAAGCCATGGCCGTACGGACCCGGAGGGATCGGACAGGAGGGGCAGAAGATCTTTGCCGTCCACGGAGTCCGGGATATCGGCCCCTGCCGCAGAAAGGAGGGTGGGCATCACGTCCCTGAGTTCCACCACGCCGTGGCACACGCTGGAAGGCTTAAGATCCAGATGGACATTTTTGCCGGCCCAGACAAAGAAGGGAACACGGCAGCTTCCCTCGTAGGGGCGGGATTTCCGGAACATGTGGTGGTCGCAGAGCTCTTCCCCGTGGTCTGAGGTGAAGAGGATGATGGTGTCATCATACACTTCCTGCTCCACAAGAGCCATGATGAGCCTGCCGATCTGGTGGTCCAGGTGGGTGATGCAGGCGTAGTAGCCGATCTGTGCCTGGCGGATCAGCTCTTTGTCAGCCGGGCCAGTCTTGGAGTCAAAGATACGCCCTTCCCGGCGGAGATACTCATCGCTCTCCCAGGTGCCCACAAAAGGCGGACGCAGATCCTTGTCCCGGTACAGGTCGAAATAGTACTGGGGGGCATCAAAAGGCGGGTGGGGCCGCAGGTAGGAGGCCATCAGGAAGAAGGGCTGGTCCGGATCTCTCCTGCGGAGAAAATCCAGACACCGGTCTGTCACCCAGTTGGTGGGGTGGTACTTTTCCTCGTGGGTCCAGGGGCGCGCCACCCAGCTGTTGCAGTCAATGCCTGTGTCCGTCACATCGGCATCGGCGCCCAGCTCCTTTTTCAGCCAGTAGAAATAGTCGTCCGCCACAAGCTGTGACTCCCGGTATGGCACGTTTCCGTACCTGGCCGCATGGAGGTAGCCGTCGTGGAGATCGACATTGTTGAAGCCCAGATAGTTGCGCAGGGGATGGACATGCATCTTTCCCACACACTGGGTGTAGTAGCCGGCCTTTGTGAGCTCGCCTGCCAGGGTGTGCTCATACCGCCAGGGGATGCTGTCCTCGTATCCCACACGCCCGTGGTGGCTCTGTTCCATGCCGGTGTGGAGGGCGGCGCGGGCGGCGATGCAGCTTGGGCAGGCGCTGTAGGCCCGGTCAAAGGCAACGCCCCGGGAGGCCAGGGTGTCCAGGTAGGGAGTCTTTACGTCCGGGTGTCCCGCATAGCCCAGAGCATCGCCGCGGAGCTGGTCTGTCATAAGTAAAATAATATTTGGTTGTCTCATAATCTCTCCTTCATCTCGCAAATACAAATCTTATGGGAAATTATATCTACCATAATACATTCCCGGGGGAAAAGCAAGCGGGTGGGGCGAATGCGGGAGAGATTTTCTGTGGCTGAAAAGAGAAAAACAGAGTATAATGTAGGGACAATGTGCGGCGTACGCCGCATTCTGAGGAGATTATCAAAAGACAGAATAGAAGGGAGAAAAGAAAATGGGTATGGTATTTATATTTTTTGCAGTCAGCATCCTGTCCTGCACGGCAGGGTCCATCTGCGGGATCGGAGGGGGCGTTATTATTAAGCCGGTGCTGGATGCCACAGGGATCATGGGGGTGAGCAGCATCAGCTTTCTGTCGGGGTGCACAGTGCTTGCCATGTCCCTTGTGTCTGTCTGGAAAAATCTGCGGGCCGGGACGGCGAAGATGGATGTGGGGATCTCTACGGCCCTGGCTGTGGGAGCGGCGGCCGGCGGTGTGGCCGGGAAGGCTATGTTCCAGAGCCTGAAAAACGCAGTGGGGGATGAAAACCTTGTGGGCATGACCCAGGCGCTGGTCCTCATCGTGATCACGCTGGGCACGCTGGTCTACACGATCTGCAAGGAGAAGATCCGCACAAAACACTGCCGCCAGATCTGGCTCTGTGTGCTGATCGGCCTTGTGCTGGGGATCATGTCCAGCTTCCTGGGGATCGGGGGAGGTCCCATCAATCTGGTGGTGCTCGGGTACTTCTTTTCTATGTCCACCAAGGAGGCGGCTCTTTCTTCCCTCTACATCATCCTGTTCTCACAGATTACCAGCTTTGTGCAGACCTGTGTGACAGGGACGATCCCGGATGTGGAGCTGGTCTACCTGGTCTTCATGATCATAGGAGGCGTCCTGGGAGGAACCATCGGGAGCAGGATCAACAAGAAGATCAGCGAGAAAGGTGTGGACAGGCTCTTTATCTTTCTCATGGCGGTGATCGTTGTAATCAATATCTACAATGCGATAAAATTTGGAGTGGCTGCCTTCTAGGCAGCCACTCCTTTTATAAATTCTGCTCTATTTTTTGGACAGATCTGTGTATTCCTGGAAGGGGATGGTCAGCAGACCGTCCTGGATCTGAATGGGGAGGATACTGTAGCCGGATTCCTTCAGGTTCTCGGGTTTCCAGTGATCCAGCATAAGATAGTGCGCACCGTCTTTCTCGAAAATGTAGGTGCTCTGTCCGAAGAAAGTCTGGCGGGCATGCTCGCCCACGCAGGGATTGTCGATCAGTTTCCAGCCGGACAGGACCGTGGGGGATGTGGCGAAGAGGGCGTTGTTTGGATCCCAGCCTGTACAGCCGGAGGTGATCATGTAGTATACGCCGTCTTTCTCAAAAAGGGCCGGAGCCTCCCGCTCCTGCTCGACAAAAGCTTTTCCGTACACGCCGTCCACATCCAGATAGTCATCTGTGAGCCTGGAGATGCGCAGGGTCTTGTTCCAGTCGGAACTGTGGATCAGGTAGGCCTTCCCGTCCCGGTCGCAGAAGAGAGTCATATCCCGGCAGTCTGAGCGGTTGGGACGGATCCCGCGGACATAGCGGAAGGGCCCGGTGGGAGTGTCAGAGACGGCGATGCCGGCTCTGGCGTCTGTGTAGTCGGCAGAGTCCAGATGGAACCACATGACAAATTTGCCGGTCTTTTTATTGTACAGAACTTTGGGGCGCTCCCCCACTCTGTCTTTGTAGAGGTCGTGTCCCGGTTCGCCGGAGGCTTCCAGGGCCAGCCCCTCGTATGTCCAGTTCATGCAGTCCGGCGAGGAGTAGCAGGAAATGCCGATAAAATCCACCCGGATATCGCCTGAGGGTGCGATGGATGTGGAGCCGTTCTTGTTTTCGCCGTACCAGTAGTACATCCCTTCGTGCTCCAGAATCATGCCGCCGTGGGCCTGGATCAGTTCTCCGTTTGTGTCGTACCATGTAGAGCCGTTTTTGTTCATTGCAGATCTCCTTTGCTTTTTTTGTGTTGAATTCGTATATAAACCATGATAAAACATTAGTCACAGGGCAAGGCCCTTTGCCCCATCATCTTAATATACTTGCACTGCAAAAGCAAGTGAAAAGAAAAGGAGAAGACTATGAGAATTAAGATCAGAGGAACCGAGGACCGCACAGGAGGTCTGCAGATACAGCCGATCCGCGACATACTGGAGGAGAGAGGACACGAGACGGCAAAAGACGGGATGGAGGGAGATCTCTGCATCCATTTTACAAGAACTGACGAGAAGGGATACAGCGTCGCAAAGGCGGGGAGAGATGTGTATATTTCCTGGCATACGCGCCCCGAGGCTTTCCGGGCGCTGGGAAAGGCCTTGGAACATGCGGGGAAAGAGAAGTGGAGAGAGGAGAACAAAGGAACGCAGGGGAACACAGGACTTATGTTTGACTGCTCAAGAAACGGCGTCCTCAAGGTGGAGGCGGTCAAGGAGATGATCCGCCAGGCGGCTCTCATGGGACTGAACTGGCTGCTCCTCTACACGGAGGACACCTACGAGGTGGAGGGATATCCCTGCTTCGGCGCCCTCAGGGGCAGGTATACGAAGGAGGAGATCCGGGAGTGCGATGCCTACGCGGCGCAGTTCGGCATTGAGATGATCCCCTGCATCCAGACGCTGGCTCACCTGCGTACAGCCCTGCGTTGGCCGGCCATGGAAAAATACAGGGACGATGCGGACATCCTGCTGGCTGAGGAGGAGAGGACCTACCGGCTGATCGATGCCATGCTGGCCTCTGTCAAGGATATGTACCGATCAAAGAGGATCCACCTGGGCATGGACGAGGCGTTCTACCTGGGCTACGGAAACTACCGGAGGATCCACGGGGAAGTGAAGCAGGGAGAGCTGATCCGCAGGCATCTGGACAGGGTGATGGAGATCTGTGAAAAATACGGCCTGGAGCCCATGATCTGGAGCGATATGTTCTTTGTGACGCCGGGAGGCGGAGACTATTACAATGTGCCTGCAGACTATGAGTGGCCGGACAGCGAGAAGCCGGACCGGAGAGTCACTCTTGTATACTGGGACTATGAGGGACATGATGAGGACAGATACACAAGAATGGCTACGCTCCACAAAAAACTGACAGATCAGGTGTGCTTTGCCGGGGGAGCCTGGATCTGGAACGGGCTTGCGCCCAACTATGCCCAGGCCATGGACGCCACGAAGAAGGCTTTTCTCGGCCTGGAGGACACGGGCGTGACAGACAGCTTCTGCACCCTCTGGCTGGACAACGGGGCTGAGACGCCCATGCGGGCCGGGCTTCCTATGGCAGCTTTCTACAGCAGATGTGCCTACGGCGAGTCCACAGATCCGGAGGAGATGGAAAGCTGGTTTAAGATGCTCTGCGGCGAGTCCTACCAGGATATGCTCCTCTTTGACAGGTTGGACCATATACCGGGAACTGGCGTGTACAATGAGGGATTCGCCAACCCCTCCAAGCAGATCTTCTATCAGGATCCCCTGACCGGCGTCTTCGACGGGCAGTATGCGGGAACGGGGCTGGATGTGTATTACGCGGAGACGGCAAAGCTGTTGAAAAAGGCACAGAAGCGTGCGGGTAAACTGGAAAAAATGTTCCGGTATTACAGACTTCTGGCCAGCATCGACGCCGGGAAGTGCGAGCTGGGAGTGAAGATCCGCAGCGCCTACCTGTCCGGTGACAGAGACACCCTGGCAAGGATCGCAGACAAGGAGATGCCGGATCTCAGGAAGAAAGTGCAGAAAATGCACACGCTGAGAGAGCAGATGTGGCAGGAGGAGTTCAAGCCCAACGGCTATGAGGTGCTGGACGTGCGCATGGCCGGCGTGGAGACCAGGCTGAAGTCCGCCCGCAGGCGTATCCTGGATTATCTGGACGGAAAGATCCCATCCCTGCCGGAGCTTGAGGAGGAGAGACTCCCTTATTTCACCAATGAAGAGGGAAAAAATGCGTCCGGAAAGTGCAATTTGTGGGAAAATATCGTAAGTGCGGCGAACATCTGCGGCGTGTAATTGTGTAAAATGTAGTGAATGTTGACGAAAAACATTTATTTTTGTAAATAGAATGCACAAAAAAAGCAAGAACTATAAAAAAAGGAGCAAAAGAAAGATAGAAACAGCATAGGGGGACAGTTATAATACAGGTATAAGCTGACAGACGGCTTAGAGGTTCATAGGCAGTAAATTGCGGACAGGAGGAGACATGGACGGAAGGAAGATTTATTACGTCAGCACCCTGCGGGGGGATGACAACAACGATGGCTTGTCAGAGGAGACACCTTTTCGGAGCCTGAGAAAAGTAGCCGGACAGAAAAGAGAGCCGGGTGATATGATCCTTCTGGAGCGGGGCTCCGTCTTCCAGGAAGAGTACCTCCACATATACGAGGGAGGCACCAGGGAGCATCCTGTTGTAGTAGATGCGTATGGACAGGGAGAGATGCCGGTGATAGCGGCAGAGGGAAGCGGCCTTTGGTATCAGAACTACGGAGCGCCTCTCGACAGCCCGGCCCACGTGTGGAAAGGGTATGTATCATCTGCAGTGCTTCTCTACGATGCGGAGTACATCACGGTGCGGAACATTGAGATCACCAACAGCACCCTCCGGGAAGGAGAGGTGTACAACCAGGGGGATCTGATGAACCGGACAGGCGTCAGCATTGTGGCAAAGGACAGAGGAACCCTTCACGGGATTGAGCTGGATAACCTGTATGTCCACGATGTAGACGGGAATGTATATGACAAGCATCTGAATAACGGCGGCATTTATGCCAGTGCCCTGGCGCCGGCCGACGAGAGCCGGACGGGAGTTGCCAGATACGATGGCCTTCACATCCACCACTGCCGGGTAGAGCGGTGCAGAAGATGGGGGATCGCAGCCGGATATACCTACCAGCATGGCAGGTTTACCACGCTGGAGCTGCCGGACGAAGTGGTCAGAACATACGGTTCTGTCAATGTAGTTATTGAGCACAACCGCATCCGGGAGATCGGAGGAGACGCCATCACTCCCATGTACTGCTTCAGGCCACTGGTACAGTACAATGTATCAGAACATGTGGCCCTCGATATGAACGAGGATGTGTACACCGAGGCAGGAGAGCGGGGAGGCATGGTCGCGGCGGCCATATGGCCCTGGAAATGCAAAACAGCGCTCTTTCAGTACAACGAAGCGTCGCACACACACTTCAACCAGGACGGGGAAGCCTGGGACGCGGACTCGGGAGACGGCACCATCTACCAGTATAACTACAGCCACGACAACGAGGGCGGATGTGTCATGTTCTGCGAGGGAGAGAGTGTCAACAACATTTTCCGCTATAACATCAGCGTCAATGACGGCATAGAGAGATCGGGAGTCGTCACTCCGGTGCGAAACATAGACGCGCACATTCACAACAACATATTCATTATACAGGAAAGCGTTCCCTTTATCCGGACCAACATGTCCGAGGGCGGAATGCTGGTAGAGAATAATCTTATTATAAATGCAGGGGATGAGGCCAGGACAGAGGACTGGCATCACCAGACTGAGAAAGCGCAGTACTGCGGAAATCTGTACGGCAACTACGCCAACATCCCGGAAGATGACCGGGAGGCAAAGGATGCGCAGAGTGCAGATGTTGAAAAATGGATAAAAGGGGAAGCCGGGCTGGACTTCTATGAAGAGCATACCGGTGTCCGTCCTTATATCGGGGCCTGCTTTGCCCGAACCAAAAAGCAGAACTAAAAACCCTATATTTTAAGGAAGGTGAGGTAACATTATGAAAAAGAAAATTGTGAGTGTATTACTTACAACAGCCATGGTTGCAACACTGGCAGCAGGATGCGGATCTTCCGACAGCGGAAGCTCTGATTCAGGCTCCAGCGACAGCGGCAAGGAGATGACCTACTGGTCCATGTGGAACTCCACAGAGCCCCAGGCAAAAGTCATCCAGGAAGCAGCAGATGCTTACGAGGAGGAGACAGGCATCCACATCAATATCGAGTGGAAGGGCCGTGATATGAAGACTCTCATCGGTACAGCTCTTGAGGCCGGCGAGGACATCGACCTCTTCGACGACGACTATATGCGTACTATAAGAAACACACAGGAGTATCTGACAGACCTTTCCACACTGGAGGGAGAGGAAGAGTTTGAGAGCCATGTAATGCCTGTTATCCTTGACAAGGCTAAATCATGGGGAGATGGAAAGCTCTACGCAGTACCTTATCAGGTATACACAACAGGTGTATGGTATGACAAGGCTATGTTCGAGGAAGCTGGCGTGACAGATGTTCCGACAACATGGGATGAGTTCCTGGATGTATGCCAGAAGGTTAAAGATGCAGGATACAACCCGATCACATGTAACTCCGACTCTGCAACACTGATCTATGGCTTCCAGCTGGCAAGATACATCGGACAGGACGCAGTTCTTGAGTGCTTCAACAACGGCGCATGGACAACTGTTCCGGAGGCTAAGAAGGCTGCAGAGGATATCGCTACATTAGTAGAAAAAGGATTCTTCTCACCCAACGCTCCGGCACAGTATCCGGATGGACAGAACGAGATCGGCTTCGGCGAGAGCTGCATGGTCCTGAACGCATCCTGGATCCCGAACGAGATCGTTCAGAACACAGGTACAGAGGTAGACTTTGGCTTCTTCCCGTGGCCGTCAGTTGAGGGCGGTGTAGACGGAGCTGAGGCATCCATGGTTGGTGCACAGGGCTTTGGTATCGTTAAAGAGAGCGATATGCAGCAGGAAGCTTTTGACTTCGCAACAATGATCGCTACAGGCGACTATGACCTTGAGATGGCTTCTTCCGTTAACTCTATCCCTGCTGATACAGAGAACACAGAGTGGCCGGATGCAATCTCCGCGGCAGAGCCTTACTTCAAGGAAATGACAAAGGCTTACGACTGGGCAGTTGGTCTTGAGTCAAACGCTGACTTTACACCTGTTATTACTGAGAACGTAGTAAAACTGATCCAGGGCAACATCACTCCGGATGATTTCGTTCAGGCATTAGCTGATGCTCAGTAATTAATCTGGAATTACACCGGTATGGCAGGCAGATGCTGTCTGCCATACCGCTTTTTGTTAGCACTACAGAAAACAATCTGAGAGAAAGGGGGACATCTTCTTGAAACAGAATAAGAAAATGATCGTCTGCTTTCTGACTCCGGCGCTGCTCTTCTTCATCATCATGTTCCTGTATCCTATTATCCGTACAGTCATCATGAGCTTCTTTAATGTGGAAGGCGTCAGCGACCCGATGAGCGAGTGGACCTTTAACGGTCTGGGGAATTATGAGAAGCTGTTGGGGACAAAGCTTTTCCAGACATCCATGGTCAACATGATCAAGATTTACGTCATTGGCGGCATCGCTGTCATGGTCATCGCACTTCTCTTCGCTGTCATCCTGACAAGCGGTGTGCGGGCGAAAGCATTCTGGCGTGCGGTCATCTATGTACCCAACATTATCAACGCGGTTGCTATCTCCACTATGTGGATCCAGTACGTGTTCAACAAACGATTCGGTCTTCTTCACAGCTTCTTTGAGGCTCTGGGACTGGAAGAACTGGCAAAGATCGACTACATGAACGGATCGTGGAAGTTCTGGTCGTTGCTGATTGCCTTCTGCTTCGGCTCGGTGGGCTATTTCATGCTGATATTCATCAGTGGTATTGAGAGGATCCCGGCGGACTACTACGAGGCTGCCACTATCGACGGAGCGAACAAGCTGAAACAGTTCGGCTTCATCACTATGCCGCTGATCAAGGGCGTGTTCAAGACATGTATGACATTCTGGACCATCAGCATTGTCGGCTTCTTCGTGTGGTCACAGATGTGGGCATCACCGATGCCGTCCGACAACGCGACTATCACTCCGGTTGTGTACATGTACAACGCTGTGTTCGGCACAACAGGAAGTACAGCCCGTGATGCCGGCGTGGGCGCTGCGGTAGGTATCCTGATGGCGCTGATCGTGCTTGTCGTATTCGGACTTGTCAACGTGCTTGTCAAAGACGACGACCTGGAATTCTAAGAGAGGAGGATGGCTTTTATGTTTGGAAAAAAGAAAGAAAAAGAAAAAAAGGTCAGAGAGCCGTTTAATCCTCGCAAAGAAGTGAAACTGATTCCCGGTTATCTTATTGTAGGCATCTGGGTGTTCTTCACGATCTTCCTTCTGGTGTGGATCCTGGCAGCCAGCTTTTCCACAGCTCCGGAGATCATGCAGGGCAAGGTCTTCAAGTTTGAGAGCGGCTTTCATTTTGAAAACTATATCAATGCATGGAATGCAAACAGTATTTCCACGTTCTTCATGAACTCACTGCTGTATGCTGTTGCAACCATGGTAGGCGCGGTTGTTATCAGTGCGCCGGCAGCCTATGTACTTTCAAGATTCACATTCCTCGGAAATAAGCCGATCCGGTCCGGTTTCCTCATTGCCATGAGTATCCCGAACATCATGATCGTACTTCCGCTGATGTCCATCTCCATTCAGCTTGGCATCAACGGCTCCAGAGGACTGCTTATCTTCCTGTACATAGGAATGCAGATCCCGTACACAACCACATTCCTGATGACCTTCTTCCAGAACCTGTCCAGGACATACGAGGAGGCGGCAGCCATCGACGGATGTACGCCCATGATGACATTCTGGAGGATCATGTTCCCGCTGGCTCAGCCGGGTATTGTTACGGTCAGCATTTTCATCTTCATGAATATCTGGAATGAGTACTTTATCTCACTGATCTTTGCATCGTCCTCGGATATCATGCCTGTAGGACCCGGACTTAAGAGTGTACTTTCGTCCATGCAGTACACAGGAGACTGGGGCGGCCTGTTCGCAGCCGTTGTCATCGTCTTCCTGCCCACGCTGCTGCTGTATGTCTTCCTGTCAGAGAAGATCATCTCCGGTGTTACCGGCGGCGGTATCAAAGGTTAAGAGTGTATCCGGCCTGAGGCCAGATAAAAAAACAGGAGCGCTGCCTCGTTATCGTTATCCGATAGGGGGCAGCGCCTCTTTTTTCTCAACACTTAAGCTGTGACAATAATGTTGTGGACCATCAGGTGGTAAACATGAATATGACGGACGGATCGACTGTCAGCTTTACAATGTGCGGATTTACGGCAGACTGCTCCAGATATGCAAAGCTTATGGGCACAAAAGGGCAGATCATTGCCGACATGGGGGCTAACACGATAGAAGTGACTCCGTTTGGGAAGGACGCGGAGCTGATCGATGTCTCCAGGATGGCAGAGGACTTCTCAGGACATGGAGGAGGAGACAGGGGCCTGGTGAGCGCGTTCCTGGATTTTGTCACCGGCGAGCAGTCAGAGGATGACACAATTTCTTCTGTAGAGCGCTCTCTGGAGAGCCACTACATTGCGCTGGCGGCGGAGGAGTCCAGACGGAACGGGGGCGCTGTGATCCGGATGGAGCAGGTGCGGAAATAAAAACAGAAAAGCAGGCAGAACAAAAGAGGGGGTACCTCTGTGGCGACAGCGTCACGGAGGTACCCCCCTGTTTTATTCATTTTTTACAGGTCTGGGCATTGGCCCGTATTTCTCCAGGAGATGGGCCCGGCTTCCGGCCCGGCAGTACTGTCCGGTGCCGGTGACGCCCTCTTTTCTGGCATCCAGGTCCGGGTCTGAATAGCGAAGGAACCACTCTTCCATCTGGCGGCGCATGGCTACAATGCGCTCTTCCTGGGCCGGATCATGGAACAGGTTCTCAGTCTCATCCGGGTCCTCGGTCAGGTGGTAGAACTCATTGGGGCCGTAGGGGTAACGAAGAACCAGCTTCCACTCTTTGTCCCGGATCATCCGGACAGGGCCGTACTCGTCAAATACGACTACAGGGCGGCTGCTTTCCAGCTCTGGATCCTCCAGCCATCTGGCAAAACTGTGGCCCGGGATTTCCTGTTTTGTGTTCACAGGGCAGCCGGCCAGATGGCACAGAGTGGGCAGGATGTCGTAGTGGCTGAACAGCTCACTGCACACAGCCCCTTTCGCGAAATGCCCCGGCCAGGAGGCGATGAAAGGCACCTTTACAGAACTGTCGTACATATTTTGCGGGAAAGTCCCGTTTCCCTTGCCCCAGATGCCGTGCTGTCCCAGGTTCATGCCGTTGTCGGAGGTGAAGATAACGATGGTGTCGTCTGCAATCCCCAGCTCATCCAGGCGGTCCATCAGACGCCTGATCTGGTGATCCATGGCTGTGATGGCGGCGTAGTAGCCCCGCAGTAATTCCTTGCGGCGCTCACCCTGGCCGTGGGGGCAGGTGAAGACCTGCCAGGGATGGTAGGGAAGGTCAGGAGTGGCATTGAAATCACAGTCCCTGTACAGATCCAGATATTCCTTCTTGTGATCCGTCTCCTCCCACGGGCTGTGGGGAGCAGTGAAGTGGACGCTCAGATAAAAAGGCGCGTCTTCCTTTGAGAACCTGTCCAGGCACTCCAGCGCGTTTTCGCCGATGAGGTCTGTGATGTATCCTTCCTTTTCGGAGAGGACCCCGTCCTCGATGGTCTCAGGGTTGAAGTATCTGACGCCGCCCCCGCCGATGGTGTACCAGTGGGAAAAACCGTGCTGGGGCGTCATGCTGTCTCCCATATGCCATTTGCCTGAGAGGGCGCAGCGGTAGCCGCCTGACGCCAGGATGTCTGTGTAGGCGGTGAGGTGATCCGTGTACTGGATGGGAATAGTCTCGTGGGGCATATATTCTAAACTTTCCCTGGATAGGGAGGCTCTGTCCATGCTGCCGCCGTCCAGCCAGTCAAGAATGCCGTGGCAGGAGGGCATAGTTCCGGTAAGGATGGAAGCGCGGGCCGGTGAGCAGACCGGTGAGGCACAGAAAAAGTTGTCAAATTTTACACCCCTCTGGGCAAGTCTGTCCAGATTGGGGGTGTGGATGTCTGTGTTCCCGGCGTTCCTCATGGCCCAGTGCCCCATGTCATCGGCCAGCAGGAACAGAATGTTTGGCTGTTTCATAGTATGTTATGTCCTTTCTTAAAATGTATTAATAGGCTATGCATGTTATTATACTCTCTGGAATGCGGAATGGCAAAAATTTTCTGTATATTTTTGAGGGCTATCCGCTTTTTTTATACTATGTGGTAACAGGAGGGTGTATAATGTGATTACAACCAGGAAATGAAGCGACAAAAGAGGAGACGGGCATGGGGACAGAGGAGAGAAAGGTGAGAGAAATACGGGACGAGAAGAGAAACAATGTTTACGGGACAGCTGTGAGACGGGCTGTGGCGGGCATTGTCCTTTTCGCTGCGGCGTTTCTTCTTCTGTTTGCCGCCTCAGTATCCGGAGAGTTTGCCCAGTGGTACACGCTTCACGTCTACTCCTTTTTTGTGGCTACACTGGGTCGTTTTTTTGGCATATTCGCCTTCTCTGAGTCTGAGTTTATGCTGTATGTGCTGATCGCCTTTCTTGTGTGGCAGATCATAAAGACTGTGTACAGATGCCGGCGGGGAAAGAATGTGAGAGAGCCCCTGGCAGCCTTTTTCTCAGGGATCTTTCTGGCGGCCGGGATCTTATTCTTTCTCTATGCCGCTTTCTGCGGCGTGAACTATCACAGGAGCTCCTTCGCGCAGGAGACGGGGCTTACGTGGGAGGGGGCCACGGTGGAGGAACTGGAGGCAGTCTGTGAGGAGCTGACATCGGCGGTGAACCGGACAGGGCAGCAGGTAAAGCGGGATGAAAACGGGATCATGGTGCTGACAGAGGATGTGTCTGTCCACGCTGTGCGGGCAATGGAAAAGCTGGCACTGGAATACCCCTGCCTGGAGGGCTGCTATCCGCAGCCCAATGGCCTGGAATTTTCCTGGATCCTGTCCGTCCAGCAGCTGACAGGGATTTACTCGCCCTTTACGATAGAGGCAAATTACAATACGGATATGGTTGCCTATAACATTCCTTTTACAGCCTGCCATGAGCTGGCTCACCTGCGAGGATTCATGCAGGAGCAGGAAGCGAATTTTATAGGATATCTGGCCAGCACCCGGGCAGACAGCCTGGAGTTTAACTACAGCGGCTATATGCTGGGGTGGATCTACTGTACAAATGCGCTCTATGATGTGGATCCGGATGCCTACGAGGAAGTGCGAAGTGAGCTGTCGGAGGAAGCGGAGGCGGACCTGGAAGCCAACAGCAGGTTCTGGGCGAAGTATGACACGCCGGTGGCCGAGGTGTCGGACCAGATCAACGACAGTTATCTGAAGGCCAACGGGCAGGAGGACGGAGTAGCCAGCTATGACCGGATGGTGGAGATGATCCTTACATATTACAGAGAAGAAGGACATTTATAAAAAATACAGGAGGGATGACAGATGGAGACAGGAACAAGACTTACCGTGAGGGCCTACCACATATCCTCGTTGGAATACGGGGAAGAAAACCGGGTCACACTGGACGGGCATATGACAGTGTGTCCGTCTGTGGCGGAAAAGATCCGGGAGAAGGAACCGCTGATCAAGGACATTTCGATCCGGATCATCCGGCCCGACGAGCATGACCAGCACACCAACACGGTGATGGACGTTATCCCTCTCTCCGCGAAAGTGCTTGGAAAGGTGGGAGAGGGGATTACCCACACGTTGACGGGGGTGTATGTGATCCTGACAGGGGTGGATGAGGCCGGCCGGCAGGTGTGCAATTTTGGCGCCAGCGATGGGATCCTGCGGGACAAGATCGCGTGGGGCAGGCCCGGGACTCCCCTGGAGAGTGACCTTTTGATCTCCTTTGACGTGGTGCTGCGGGAGGGGACCTGGGCGGACCGGCCCGGTCCGGAGGCGATCCACAGAGCCTGCGATGTGTTCTGCCAGATCTTCCGGGAACAGATGAAGAAATTCAACGGGTACAAGTGCACGGAAAAGCACGTGTTCCAGGAGACCTATGAGCCGGGCCGCAAGGATGTGGTGATCGTCAAGGAAGTCTCCGGGCAGGGGGCTGTGTACGACACGAGGCTGTTTGGAAATGAGCCCTGCGGCTACGAGGGCGGACGCTCTGTCATTGATATGGGATGGATGCCGGTGGTGGTGACGCCCAACGAATTCCGTGACGGCATTATGCACGCAATGGACTAGGCGGGAGACCCTGGCGGAAAGGAGAGGAGACTATGGGTATAGGTACAAGCATGAAAGAGACCACGCTCCACTATTACAGAGATCCTCTGGTGGAGGTGCTGTCGGAGGACAGGGACGTCAACCTGAGGGGGATCGTGATTGTAGGATCCCCGGATAAGAACGAAGACAAATATCTTTCGGCGGAGAGAGTGGGTGTCTCACTGGAATGTATGCGGGTGGACGGCGCCATTTTCTCCTGCAATGGGATCGGGAATAATCATGTGGATTTTGCGCATGCTATTGAGGAGACGGAAAAGCGGGGCGTCCCCACGGCAGTCTTAAGCCAGTGCCCTGCAAAGGACTTTGTAGTCCAAAACGACCACCTGGACGGCGTGATCTGCTATTACAAAGCGCTGGACAGGATGGATCAGCCGGGAGATGAGACGAAAATGCTGGCAGAAAATACTGTGACAGAGACGGACGCCAGAAAAGCGCTTGCGCTTTTAAAACTGAAAATGCGCAAGTGGGAGGAAAAGGGATAAAAATAAAAAAATACCTTGCAATTTACAGCGGAGTGTGATACGATATCTCACAGTCAGCTTGAGAGAGCTGACTGTCTATATCGTATTTGGCTCCGTGGTCAAGAGGTTAAGACATCGCCCTTTCACGGCGGTAACACGGGTTCGATTCCCGTCGGAGTCATGTATCAGGCGCAGTAGCCAAGTGGTAAGGCACAGGTCTGCAACACCTCGATTCACCGGTTCAAATCCGGTCTGCGCCTTTCAAATTTAAAGTGCTTCAAACTCTTTGTTTATAAGAGCTTGAAGCACTTTAAATTTGAGAAGAAGTTGTACGATTTTGTGTCAGGACAGGAAACGGGATACTTACTGCTTTACAATATTTCTTTTTTCTGTAGATAGTTGGTAATAAATTCATGAAATGTTTGAGCTTTTTGAACTTGTTCCTCAGCATCCTGGCGGGAAGCAACGAAAAAATCTTCGTAGTCAGCATGTTCACGCATTTCAGAAGATGTTCGGATGATCTTCGATGCTTCTTTAGAAAAATCGCCTGTCTTAACATGGTATTGATTAAAATGGGCAATGACACCGCTATGCTTGCTGCTGTCAAATTCATCCAGGACATTTACTGCGCGCATACCGTGAAAAATAGAATAATAGGATCGGTTAAGAGCAAGCTTATATTTACCGGTTTCCAACATTGCTTTTGCGTTTTCTAGTTCTTCAGAGGATCTTTCATACCGGTATCTTGATAAATCTTTTATGCTGCCGGCCATAATACAATCCCTTCCTTTTTCACGTTTTTATAAAATGGCATTACATTTTCCCACTCTGCAAATTTATCATGATCAATAAGGAGCACGGAAAGGACTTTGTCATATTCTAATTCCAAGTCTACGACAAGATCTGTCATCTGTTCGTGCATCTCTTTGGTATATGATCTGACCAGGACAGCGATGTCAATATCTGATTCTTCTGTCTGAGTTCCTCTTGCCACAGAGCCATAGAGGATGATACTTGTAATTGAATCCTGAAAAATACGGACAAGTTCGGGGATTAATTTTTTCAGCAGATTTGTGTAATTTTCCATGGTGTGCCTCCTTTCTCCTGTTTGAAGTTATTGTACCTTATTTTAAGGACGAAATCAATCAAGTGAGAAAAGTTGAAGGAGCGGCATACAGAATTCGGGCGGAGAATTATGCTATCAGTTTCTTCTGCGTCCATTTTCCGCGGAAATAGCAGATGGCTCCGGCTGCGGATACAAGGATCCATGTGAGCCCCTCGGCCAGCCAGATTCCCCACTGTCCGATAAAGGGAATGGAGGTGAGAAGGAAGGCGCACCCCATTCTGCCAACGACTTCCAGGATTCCGCTGACAAGGGCGAACCCTGCGTTCCCGGCTCCGTTCAGAATGCCGCGGAAGACGTAGAGGAGTCCCCAGAAGACAAAAAACAGACTGATCAGCTTCAGGGCCTGGGCGCCGGTCTCAATGACCTGCCGGTCGGTCACAAACCATCCCATGAACATGTGACCACACAGGTACATGACAAGGACCATGAGGAGCGAAAATCCTACAGTGATCTGAATGCAGCACCGGGTGCCGGCGCGGACCCTGTCTGTGTTCCCTGCTCCCAGGTTCTGGGCTGTGTAGTTGGACAGGGCCGTGTTGGCGGCTATGTAGATCTGATTTACCAGATTTTCAATGCGGTTGGTGGCAGTGAAGACAGCCATGATCATGGTGCCGAAGGAGTTGATGACACTCTGGAGCATGACGCAGGAGAAGGCAATCATGGCGTTCTGCAGTGCCAGGGGGAGTCCGATGTGCATCATCCGCCGTATCAGGCCTGTATCCGGACGGAATTCCTCTCTTTTAATATGAAAATACGGGTTTGTCTTCAGGGAGAAGACAAGGCAGGCGCAGGCGGAGGAGAACTGGGCAATGGCCGTCGCCAGGGCGGCGCCCGCAACACCCATGTGGAATACCGTGACAAAGAGCAGGTCCAGCCCCACATTTAAAAGAGCGGCCAGAGCCAGAAAGATCAGAGGCGTCCGGCTGTCTCCCAGCGCTCTGAGGATGGAGGAGATGCCGTTGTAAAAGGCGACGGCCACGATCCCTCCGCTGGTGATCTGGAAATAGACGGCAGCATCCTGCATGATCTCCTCCGGTGTGCCAAGGAAGGTGAGAATTGGTCTGGCAAGCGTAAGGCCGATCAGTGTCAGCAAAATAGAAGCTGCCAGCAGGATGTACACAGAGCAGGCGATGCCTTTGCGCACTGTGCTGCCGTCACCAGCGCCGAAATACTGGGAGATCACGATCCCGATTCCGGCAGAAAGCCCGAGAAAAAGGGAAAACAGCAAATAGATAACAGAGGAGCAGGCACCGATGGAAGCAAGGGCGTCCGCGCCGACAAATTTCCCCACGATAATGGAGTCCGCCATGGTGTAAAACTGCTGGAACAGACTTCCGATAAGAAGGGGAATAGAAAAAGACAGAAGAAGCTTGAACGGAGATCCTTTTGTCATATCCTGCATAAAGTTCATAGTAGATCATATCCTTTCCACGTGTTTTAAAAATATAAGTCCATTTGGATATTCCGCAAAAAATATATTATATGGAAGATAAAGGGAAAACAATGTATAATATGTTTATGATTAGCACAATCGGACACATATGTCAGAAGATACTATTCATGTCCGGGAAGAGCAGGGGGAAGAAATATGTCAGAGATCATTTCGCTGGAAGATATTTTAAAGCAGCTGTATGCCATATCGGGCATCCTCATCGACGTGTATGACCTGGAGGGGCATTCTGTTGCCAGGTATCCGGATACAGGCGCCTATTTTTGCAGCCTGGTGACCAGGAACTCCCAGGGATGTGAACGATGCGGCCGGGACAACAGAGAGGCTTTTGCAACGGTGCGGGAGGAGCACAAAGTACATATTTACCGGTGCCATATGGGGCTATATGAGGCAGTGTTCCCCCTCTACCACTACGGGCGCCTGGCAGGGTATATGATGACCGGGCAGATGCTGGAAAAGCGGGAGGGAGCCGCGGAAGAGGTGATGCAGAAAGCCAGGCAGATGAACCTGGGGAGCGAGGAGGAGATCGCGGAGGGGGTGAAAAAGCTGGTGCGCATCGATCTGGAAGAGATCGGGGCTTTTGTGACCATGTGCAGGGTCTGTGCGGACTATATAGCCAACCATCATCAGTTCCCGGTCACTGCCACTGGGACGGCGAAAGAGATCATCCGCTATCTGGAAGAGCATTACAGGGAGGACATTACCCTGGAAGGGCTGTGCCGCTGGTTTGGGTACAGCAAGACAAGGCTGAACCAGCTGTTCCACGAGTATACGGGCACGTCTGTGTATCGCTATCTTATGGGCGTGAGGCTTACCAATGCCTGCAGAAGCCTGAGAAATTCGGAAAAGTCCATCTATTCAGTGGCTGTGGAGAACGGATTTTCCAATCAGAATTATTTCTCCCGGCAGTTTAAAAAATATATCGGATGTACGCCCGGGGAATACAGAAGAAACCAGGAGAGGGAAGGCGGTCAGAAGGCATGAAAACAGAAAAAGGATTCTACAGAAATTTCTTTTCCATCTACATTGTACTGGTGCTTCAGAATGTGGTGACGATCAGTGTCAATCTGGCGGACAATGTGATGCTGGGAGGGTACAGTGAGACAGCTCTCTCCGGCGTGGCGGCTGTGAATCAGATCCAGTTTGTCTATCAGCAGCTTCTGATGGCTCTGGGGGACGGGCTTGTGATTTTCTGCAGCCAGTATTGGGGAAAACGGCAGACAGAGCCCATGCGGAAGATCTCCTCGGTGGCCATGCGGGCGGGGCTGTTTATAGCAGTCGTTCTTTTTGCGGCGGTCAGCTTCTTTCCACGGGAAGCGGCGGGGCTCTTTACCACGGAGGAGTCCATCATACGGGAGGGGGCAGCCTATCTGGGGATCGTAAAATACACCTACGTCTTCTTCGCGGTGACTATCATCCTGCTGGCCACGCTGCGGAGCGTGGAGACGGTAAAGATCGCCTTCTGGCTGTCGGTCATGGCGTTCTGCGTCAATTGCTGTATCAATTATGTGCTGATCTACGGGAGATTTGGAGCGCCTGAGCTGGGGGCGAAAGGAGCGGCCATAGGGACGCTGGCGGCCAGGATCGCGGAGTGCGCTGTGCTCCTTGTCTATATAGCGAAAAAAGAAAAAAAGCTGCATTTGCAGCTGAAAGATTATTTCCGGGCGGACCGCCTGATGGCGGGGGACTATTTCCGGGTGTGCCTGCCCATGCTGGTGGTGCAGGGACTGTGGGGGCTCAACACAGCTCTGCAGACAGTCATATTGGGGCACATGAGCGCTGCCGCCATTGCGGCAAACAGTGCGGCGTCCACCCTGTTCCTGCTGGTGAAATCCATGTCTGTGGGGGCTTCCTCCACCGCGTCGGTCATTGTGGGAAAGACTATCGGGACGGGCAACATCCCTCTTGTGAAGCATTACTCCTCCATCATGCAGAGGATGTTCGTGGTGATCGGCCTTGTGTCCGGCCTGCTCCTCTTTCTGATCCGCATCCCCGTTATGACGTTCTATGACCTGTCCCCGGAGGCGATGGGGATGATGAATACGTTCCTCATCATCCTGAGCGTGGTCTGTGTGGGTATGTCCTACCAGATGCCCACCAACAACGGCATCATCCGTGGCGGCGGCAATGCCATGTTCGTGGTGAAGATGGACCTGGTCAGCATCTGGATGATCGTCATCCCCCTGTCCTTTGCTATGGCTTTTGTGGTGAAGGCGTCTCCGGCGGTGGTGGTGTGCTGCCTCAACGCAGACCAGATATTTAAATGCGTGCCGGCCTTTCTGGAGTCCCACTACGGGAACTGGATACGGAAGCTTACGAGAGAGTAAACCCGCAGGACATATTGATGAAAACGATAAGTGGGATCATACATGTGAAAAAACGATTAGACGCCCAATTCCCTGCTTGATATACTTTCTTTGATACCAGAGAAAAAGGTATGGTAGGAGGTATACAATTATGAAAAAGAAACTGGTGAGCATGCTGCTCTGTGCTGCTATGGCAGCGACACTGACAGCAGGATGCGGCTCGGACAGCAGCGGTGAAAGCGGAGAGAAAAGCTCTTCTTCCGGTGAAAGTAAGGAAATCACTTTTATGGCGCCTGACTGGGCAAACCCGGGAGATGAGCTGCTGGCAGAATTCACGGAGGAGACAGGTATCTCTGTCATTTTTAATGAGGTGAGCTGGGATGATATCCGGGATAAGGTGTCTATTGCGGCCAGCGGCGGAGAGGCAGCAGCTGACGTGATCGAGGTAGACTGGTCATGGGTAGGAGAGATGAACAGCGCGGGATGGCTGGAGCCTATCGAGATGACAGATGAGGACAAGGAGGACATGCCTACGCTTGAGACCTTTACCATTGATGGTGAGATACTTGCTGTGCCTTATGCAAATGATTACCGGATCGCCTACTATAATAAAGAGCATTTTGAGCAGGCTGGAATTACAGAAGTTCCTGAGACTTGGGATGAGGTATATGATGCTCTGAAAAAGATCAAAGAAGCAGGGATCGTAGAGTATCCCTACACAATGCCGATGAACGCGGATGAGTCTGCCACCACTTCCATGATGTGGATGGCCTTCTCAAGAAGTGGCCAGGTGTTCAATGATGACGATACACTGAATGAAGAAGCGGTCATGGATGCTCTGACATTTGAGAACCAGCTTGTGCAGGATGGATTTGTGGATCCAGCATCTATTTCTTTCAATGGCATGGATTGCTACCGCAAGATCACATCGGGCGAGGCCAGCTTTATGGTAGGTCCTACCAAGTTTGTGGGTATCAGCAATGATCCTGAGCAGTGCTCAGAGATCGGAAACATTGTTCCTATCCTTCTTCCGGGAACAGACGGAACATCTCCGCAGACAATGGCTCTTCCGGAAGCAGTTGGAATTACTTCCTTCTCAGAAAACAAAGAAGCAGCCCAGGAGTTCGTTAAATGGTACAGCTCAGCAGATGTCCAGAAGAGAATGTACGCAGTCAACAGTTCCATTCCGACAAGAAACTCAGTCTTGGCAGAAATGGTAGAAGATGGCACATTTGAAAATGCAGGGGCCATGCTGGACGAGGCAGACCTGATCAAGTCTGTTTTTCCCAATGGCGTTCCTTCCTACTATTCTGAGATGAGCAACACTATGTACAATAACATTAATCAGATGGTTCTCGGAGAGCAGACTCCCCAGGAGGCATTTGATGCGATGAATGCGAAAGTGAATGAATTAATT
The DNA here is from genome assembly GCF_016900595.1 of Faecalicatena fissicatena. Taxonomy (NCBI): domain Bacteria; kingdom Bacillati; phylum Bacillota; class Clostridia; order Lachnospirales; family Lachnospiraceae; genus Faecalicatena; species Faecalicatena fissicatena. The sequence goes on along the minus strand of NZ_JACLYY010000005.1, from coordinate 115,288 downwards.
GAAAAGAAGTAAGATATTACCTTATGCATTACTGGCGCCCATTATTCTTATAATGGGCGTGTTGGTGTTTTATCCGACGATCATGACATTTTCATATAGCTTAAAGGAGATGAAGCTGACCAGCCCGGAGGACACAGACTTTGTGGGCCTGTCCAACTATGTGGATGTCCTTACTTCAGACTCTTTTATGTATAGCTTGCAAAATACTCTGTTCCTCCTTGTCGTAGTTGTTATCCTGACTACAGTCCTGGGGTTTGGTGTGGCTCTTCTGCTCAATGTGGATACAAAGATATCGGGGCTTTTGATGGCGCTGGCCGTCCTTCCCTGGGCGCTCCCGCCCATTGTGAATGGGATCATATGGCGTTTTATTTTTCATCCAGGATATGGTTTTATGAACAAGCTCCTTATCAGGCTGCATTTTATAGAAGAGCCCATTATGTGGCTGACAGACCGGTGGCTGCTTCTTCTGATCGTGGCTATCGTGGTGGCGTGGAGGAGTATTCCGTTCTGTGCGATCGTCTGTCTCTCGGGGCTGCACGCTATCCCGGAAGAACTCTATGAGGCAGCAAAGATAGACGGCGGCGGCAGGGTGACTGTCTTCCGATATATAACGGCACCGCTCATGATGCCTTTTATCGGTATTGGCATTACATCTGCATCGATCACGGCCATCAATATTTTTGACGAGATCGTAGCCCTTGCAGGGTACAAAGATCTGGGGAAAAATCTTCTGATCGAGAGTTATCTCACGACCTTCTCCTTTCTGGATTTTGGAAAGGGGAGCGCTCTTACTTATCTGATTATGCTGATGGCGGCCGTGCTTGGGTTCTTTTATCTTAGAAGTCTGAACAGGGAGGTGGAATTTTGAAGAAAAAAGTTTCTCCTCTCTACTGGGTGGCGGTGGTTATCTTTCTTGTTTTGACAGTGGGACCTTTTGTGTGGGCCTTCTCGATTTCTGTCACACCGGAGTATGAGATGTTTAAAAACACTATGAACATGTTCCCCAGCGAGATTACCTGGGATAACTATCTTACGCTGTTTGATTCTATCAGTCAGCAGCATATCCGGCTTTTCCGAGGGCTTGAGAACTCTCTGAAGGCAGTGGCGTGTACACTTGTCATCGGGATTCCTGTGGCTGCAGTCACAGCCTACACTCTGAGCAGGATGGAGTTCAGGGGGAAGAAGATCATCAAGAACGCGATCTTGATTACTATGGTCATTCCGGTGTTTGCGACTATCATTCCTCTATACAGGATGTTCTCGGCTATGGAACTGCTCAACAGCACTTTTTGGCTGAGCATGGTATATGCCAGCTCCTTTCTGCCTATGAGCATCTGGCTGATGAGCAATTACTTTTCGACGATACCCAGGGAATTAGAAGAAGCCGCCCTTGTGGACGGCTGCGGACGGCTAAGGACATTTTTCCGGATCATACTTCCGGTGTCCTATCCTATCATATGTGCCAGTATGCTCATTATGTTCCTGAGCGCCTGGAGTCAGTTTCAGATTCCCCTGATCCTGGCGTCGAATATTGACACAAAGCCGGCGGCCATTGTGGCCTCGGAGTTTATGACAAAAGACACAGTGCTTTACGGAATTACTGCTGCTGCGGGGATGCTGATCATTCTGCCGCCGGCCATTGCAGCGCTTGTCTTCCGGAAACTTCTCGTTAGAGGAATGACAGGGGGATCTATCAAGGGGTAAAAGATCATGCCAGATTGATAAAAGGAATCAGCAGATCTGTTTAAACACAGGAGGCATGGGAAATGCAGGATAATGCGAATTCCTGTGCCTTTTTCAGATCCTCCCGGTCCGGGTGAGTCATGGCGCAGTCAAAGTTTCGGATAAACCCGTCTACCTGCGGGGCGTTTTCGCTGGTGCGCATGTTCTCGTATTTCTGGCGGACCTGCATGGGCATCTTTCCCTGGCAGATGTAACAGCCCAGGTAGCGGCAGCTGCTGTTGATCCATGCGCTGACATTTTTCTCAATAAGGCTGTAGTATTCCGCGGATCTTCCCATGCCGCAGGTGCCGAAGAGGGCAATGTTCTTATTCTCCAGGGAGCTGAGCAGATCGCTCACCTCTATGCAGCAGGAGCCTCTGTGAACGCAGAAGCCGATAAAATAAGTGGAAGCCTCGGGGATGGGCTTGCCGCTGTCTATGTCGATCAGATCTCTGGAGCCCTCCGGCAGGGCGGAGAAGATGGCGGCAGCTACGCTCTTTGTGTTTCCGGACTGGCTGTTGTATAAAACTAAATAATCCAACATATGCACGTACCTTCTTTCATGATATCTTTATCAGCTCTTCTTGATGAACCGGGTCTGGCATTTGGGACAGCGGATCTCGATCTTGCCCTTGCCTTTCGGAACCCGGATCTTCTGCCGGCAGGTGGGACATTTGTAGATGTGGTGGGTCTTGCGCTGTGCCATCAGGTTCTTCTGGGTGGCGAACCAGGTGCGGATCCGGCGTGTCTTTGCCAGGTAGGCCTGGTTCTCGGCAGAGCGCCTGTAAATGTTCCTGGAAAACAGCCGGAAGTATGTGTAGATGATCAGAGCCCAGGAAAGGAGCGACAGGATGGCGCTCTCAAAGAAACCGGACAGGATCATCACGATAAGAGCAACGATCAGGGTTGCCTTTCCCAAAGAGTCAAAGCCGTAGCGTCCGGCCATAAATCGTATCAGTTTTTCTTTCATTTTCTCATCCTCCTATCTGCAATCATACTCGCACCGCCTGCAAAGTCAATAAACTGGAAATTAAAAATATATAAAATAATAGAAGCGCATCTTTTGATGTGTTATACTGGGAAAGAACAGGCATCGTGCAATGTGACGTGTGTTTATGAAGAAAAGGAGTTAAGACATTGAGCGAAAAGAAGCATTACCATAGAGGGAGAAGGCGCTCTTCCAGCCTGGCCGGGAGCCGCGGCAGCAGCCGGGAAAGGGCTGCGCGTCAGGTGGAGAGACGGCCGGAAGAAGATTGGGAGAACGATTGGATCGATCTGGAGGAAGATGAGGATCTGCGAACACCGGACCAGGTTAAGGCTACAGGGAAGAGAAGAGCTGCTTCCGGAGGCAAAGCGGGCGCCGGGAAAAAGAAAGGGAAAACTCCCGGAAAGGGCGAGAAAAAGAATGGACGGAAGGGGCGCATGATCAGCAACATCATCCTTGTGGTGGCTGTCATCGTCTTCTGCGTGTCTGCCTTTCAGCTTTTTCACATTATCTCGGGGTATTACGAGGGACGCAAGGAGTACGACGAAGTGAAAGAGCTTGCTATCACGGAGGAGGAGTCTGAGGACGGAGAGAACCAGTTCACGGTGGATTTTGACACACTGATGGGGATCAATCCGGACACGGTGGGATGGATCCGCTTTGCCCCGGAACCGGCCCAGATCAATTATCCCCTGGTCCAGACGGCGGACAACAGCACCTATCTGAATAAGACTTTTTCTGCCAGTGACAACACGGTGGGGGCTATTTTTGTAAATACGTACAATAACCCGGACTTTAATGACAGAAATACCATCATATACGGACACCGTATGAACGACAGTTCCATGTTCCACGACCTGGCCAAGTATGAGGAGCAGTCTTTCTGGGAGGCCAATCCCTACTTCTATATTTATACGCCGGACGGGCGTGAGATCACCTACCACATCTATGCGGCAGGGCAGGTGACGGAGACATCGGACACGTACCTGACGGACTTTGCCGATGATGCCGCCTACCAGGCTTTTCTGGACTATACGAAGGAGGCATCCGCCTACGACACAGGCGTGGAGGTGACTACCCAGGACACCGTGGTGACGCTGTCCACCTGTACCCGGGCCAGCGACGAGCACAGGATGGTAGTTGTGGGAGTGAAAGAAAGTGAAAAGCAGATTAATTAAATAAAAAGACAGGAGCATGAGGGAGGAAGAAAGATGACACCGTACACATACGAAGTGGGAGATATTGTCAGGATGAAGAAAAAGCATCCCTGCGGGAGCTTTGAGTGGGAGATCCTCCGGGTAGGGGCGGATTTCCGCCTGAAGTGTACAGGATGCGGGCACCAGATCATGATCGCGAGAAAACTTGTGGAGAAAAATACAAAAGATTTAAGGAAAAAAGCTTGAAATAAGCAAGACCATATGATATCATATTAACTCGTGATATATCAGTATCCGACCGGAAATCGTCCGGAAGGGTATCCTTGCTCCCGGCAGAAAGCCAGGGGCCAAAAGACCAGAAGGAGGTGCAAACTACATGAATAAGTATGAGTTAGCTGTTGTAGTCAATGCAAAGATCGAAGACGAAGAGAGAGCACAGGTCATCGAGAAAGTGAAAGACATGATCACTCGTTTCGGCGGCAATGTGACAGACGTTGATGAATGGGGTAAGAGAAGACTCGCTTACGAAATTCAGAAGATGAAAGAAGCTTATTACTATTTCGTCCACTTCGAAGCTGATGCTACAGTTCCAGGCGAGATCGAGCAGAGAATTCGCATCATGGATAACGTACTCAGATATTTATGCGTAAAACAAGAGGCATAGTATAAGAGAGGTAGAAGAATGAATAAAGTAATTTTGATGGGACGTTTGACGAGAGACCCGGAAGTGAGATACTCACAGGGAGAGAATCCGCTGGCCATCGCCAGATTTACACTGGCTGTAGACCGCCGGTTCAAGCGTGACGGAGAGCAGAGCGCAGATTTTATTTCCTGCGTTGCTTTCGGAAAACAGGCTGAGCATGCGGAGAGATACTACAGACAGGGACTGAAGATCGTTGTCTGCGGACGGATCCAGACGGGCAGCTACACCAACAGGGACGGCGTGAAGGTATACACAACAGAGGTTGTAGTGGAAGAACAGGAATTTGCCGAGAGCAAAGCTGCAAGCGATGCACATGCAGGCGGTTTCCAGTCAGCTCCCCAACCGGCACCAGCCGCACCGGCCGGTGACGGCTTCATGAATATTCCAGATGGAATAGACGAAGAATTACCGTTTAATTAAGGACATATTGTGTATAGAAAGGAGAGACCATCATGGCTTTCGAGAAAGGAAATCGTCCTGAAGGCGGCTTCAAGAGAAGAGGCGGCGGACGCAGAAGAAAAAAAGTTTGCGTGTTCTGTGGAAAAGAGAACAATGAGATCGATTACAAGGATGTAGCAAAGTTAAGAAAATATATCTCTGAGAGAGGAAAGATCCTTCCCAGAAGAATTACAGGAAACTGTGCAAAACATCAGAGAGCTCTGACAGTAGCTATCAAGAGAGCAAGACATATCGCTTTAATGCCATATGTTCAGGACTAATCTGTAGGGTGAAATGCCGGGCGGCAGATGGAAATTCCATCTGCCGCTCTTTTATTCCTATAGAATTTCGTGGAGTTGGTTGTGCGCAGAGGCTCCAGCATCTATAATGAAAGAAAACGTAAAAGGAGGGGAGAACATGATAAGCACAGATGTTTTGGAAGAGAAGGCCCCCATTGTGGGGAGCTTGCGGAAAGCAGAGGAAGTGACCTGGATCAACCCGCTGCTTGAGAGTACAGAGGAGGCTATGAGAAAGATCGATCTGACTATGGAGGATGTGCGGGATGCCGAGGCGCGGCTGGAGAGGTTTGCGCCCTTTATCCGCCGGGCCTTCCCGGAGACGGAGAAGGACGGGGGACTGATCGAGTCGCCGGTCCGGGAGATCAGCGGCATGAAGGAGGAGATGAACAGCCGGCAGGCGGCAGGGCTTCGAGGGAGGCTCCTTTTGAAGATGGACTCGGATCTGGCAGTGGCCGGCTCGGTGAAAGCCCGGGGCGGGATCTATGAGATCCTGAAACATGCAGAGGAGCTGGCCATCAGGGAAGGCATGCTGGAGGAAGGGCAGAGTTATGAAGTCTTTGCCCGGGAGCCCTTCCGGGAATTTTTTTCTCAGTATGCCGTGCATGTAGGATCCACCGGTAATCTGGGCCTGTCCATTGGGATCATCAGCGCGGCCTTGGGATTCAGGGTGTACGTCCACATGTCCCAGGATGCGAAGCAGTGGAAAAAAGACCTGCTCCGCTCCAAGGGCGTACAGGTCATCGAGTATGCCGGGGACTACGGAGCGGCGGTGAAAAAGGGCCGGGAGGAGGCCATGAGAGATCCTGCCAGCTATTTTGTGGACGATGAAAATTCTGTCAGCCTGTTTCTGGGCTACGCGGTGTCTGCGCTGCGGCTGCAGAGACAGCTGGAGGCGGCAGGTGTCAAAGTGGACGGGGAGCATCCGCTCTTTGTTTACATTCCCTGCGGGGTGGGCGGCGCGCCGGGAGGGATCACTTTTGGCCTGAAGCTGATCTACGGGGATCACGTGCATGTCTTTTATGCGGAGCCTGTCCAGGCCTGCTGCATGATCCTTGGCATGACTACAGGCCTTCACAATGAGATCTGCGTCCAGGATATCGGCCTTTCCGGCATGACAGAGGCGGACGGGCTGGCTGTGGGAAGACCGTCAAAGTTTGTGGGCAAGACAGTGGAACACCTGCTGAGCGGTGAGGTGACGGTACAGGATGACCGGCTCTATGTGTATATGAAAGAACTGCTGGACCGGGAAGGGATCTTTATAGAGCCCAGCTCCTGCGCGGCTTTTGCGGGGCCGGCCAGGATAGAAAAAGAGGAGGTCTGTCGGGCTTATCTCAAGGAGCAGGGACTTGAGGAGAGGATGGAACAGGCGGCGCACCTTGTCTGGGCCACAGGCGGCTCCCTTGTTCCTGCGGATGTGAGGGCAGAATATGTGAAAAAAGCAGAGGAGAAGAGACCATGAAAACATTAGGCTACTATAACGGAAAATATGGCGAGCTGGAGGAGATGACGGTTCCTATGAACGACAGGGTGTGCTGGTTCGGGGATGGCGTCTACGATGCGGGGCCGGCCAGGAACTATAAGATCTTTGCTATTGACGAGCACGTGGACCGGTTTTTCAACAGCGCAGGGCTGCTGGATATCCAGGTACCGGTGACAAAAGAGGAGCTGAAAGAGATCCTCCAGGAGATGGTGAACAAGATGGACACGGGCAACCTGTTTGTCTACTATCAGGTGACACGGGGAACAGGGATACGCAATCATGTATTTACCGAGGGCCCCGGAAATCTGTGGATCACGCTGCGGCCTGCGGAGATCTCAGACGGGGAGAAGCCCATCAAGCTGATCACCACAGAGGACACCCGCTTTTTACACTGCAATATCAAGACGCTGAACCTGATCCCTTCCTGCATGGCATCAGAGAAGGCGCGAAAAGCAGGATGCCAGGAGGCGGTCTTCTACAGGCCGGGCGGACGAGTGACAGAGTGTGCCCACAGCAATGTGCACATTATCAGGGATGGGAAGTTGGTGACAGCGCCGGCAGACAACCTGATCCTTCCGGGGATCGCGAGAGCTCATCTGATCAGGATGTGCGAGAGACTGGGAATCCCGGTCAGCGAGACACCCTACACGCTGGAAGACCTGTTCAGCGCCCAGGAAGTCATTGTGACCAGCTCCAGCAATCTCTGCCTGCATGCGGATGAGATTGACGGCAGGCCGGTGGGAGGGAAGAACCGGGAACTTCTAGAAAAGCTCCGGACAGCCCTTCTGGAAGAATTCTATGAAGCGACAAAAGAGGAGTAAGGATATGCGGAAACAATTTATTATGATTATGACAGACACGCAGCGGCTGGATATGGTCAGCTGCTATGAGAATGCGGGGATCTCAACCCCCTGTCTGGATGCGCTGGCCAGGGAGGGAGTAAAGTTTAACAAGGCGTACACCGTGCAGCCTGTGTGCGGCCCGGCCAGGAGCGCCCTGTTCACCGGCCAGTATCCCTGTGTCAATGGTTCCTACGCCAATTCCCTAGCACTTGGGGACAATGTAAAGACCATCGGCCAGCGCCTGTCCGACAAGGGGATTGCCACAGGGTATGTGGGAAAATGGCATCTGGACGGAGGCGATTACTTTGGACTTGGCGTGTGTCCCGAGGGGTGGGATCCGGATTACTGGTACGACATGCGCAATTATCTGGATGAACTGTCGGAGGAGGATCGCAGAAAGTCCAGGGACAGCCAGACGATGTACAGAGAGTCATGGCCTCTTGAGAAGACCTATGCCTACCGCTGTTCCCAGCGGGCCATCGACTATATCAGGAAGCACAAAGACGAGGACTTTTTCTTGGTTCTCAGCTACGATGAGCCCCATGACCCGTCCCTGTGCCCGGAACCTTTTGCCAGTATGTATGAGGATTTCTGCCTGCCCAAAAAAGAAAACGTGTGGGATACGCTGGAAGAGAAACCGCCCCACCAGCAGGCCTGGAGCGGACCCCGCAGACACCAGGACAGAGACGCCCTCACCATCCGCATGAAGGAGCTTTTCGGGTGCAACAGTTTTGTGGACAGTGAGATCGGCCGGGTGGCCGGGGCTGCCAGGGAGATCCTGGGGGATGACTTTACGCTTCTCTATACAAGCGACCACGGAGATATGGCCCAGTCCCACTGTCTCTACGCAAAAGGGCCTGCAGCCTACGAGGAGATCGCCCACATCCCCTTTATCCTGTGGGGGCAGGGATCCGGGGAGATAGACACGCCGGTGTCCCACATCGATGTGGCTGCCACTGTGTGGGATTTCTTCGGCTTCCAGAAGCCGATGATGCTCCAGGGTGAGAGTCTTCTTCCTCTTGTGCGGAACGGGGAATGTCCGGACCGCCGGGATGTATTTGTGGAATTCGGCCGCTATGAGATCGACCATGACGGCTTTGGGGGCTGGCAGCCGCTCCGGTGCATTTTCGACGGGCGGTACAAGCTGGTGATCAACTTGCTGTCCGAAGATGAATTTTATGATCTGGAGAAAGATCCGGGTGAAATGCACAACGGTATCTGTGACGAAGAGACTGCCAGCATCCGCGACGACATGATGAAGAGACTGCTGGAACACATGAATGAGATACGAGATCCCTTCCGAGGATACTGGTGGGAGCAGCGGCCCTGGTACACTCACGCTGCCGCACCTTCTTGGGACTACACAGGTTTTACCAGGCAGAGGGAAGAGCTGGACTACGAAGTGCCGCAGCTTGACTACAACACTGGCCTGGAGCCGGACAGCCTGGTTCGCAGAAAATAGAGAACGGATGCGCGCAAAACCTCCTGTCAACTGCCCGGAATGACTTGAGAAAAGGGGCAAAATGAGATAAGATATACAAAGAAAAAATGACGAGGAAGGTGCATGTATGTATTCATATACAGAACTGAGAAAAGAACATCCGGAATTTATTTATCGCGGATATGAGATAGAAGAGAGTGCAGACAAGGTGGGGATCGTCTATGATTTTGAGATCCCCGGGCTTGCCTCCTTTCACCCCACCTGGGAGTTCCCGAAGAAGCGGGGAGAGCAGAGGTGCTTTAAGGAGAACGGCACATTTCAGAAGCTGGTCTTTTCCCTGGGTATGGTGGAGCTGATCAGCTACTGGAAGACAGCCTGCCCCCCTGTGGTCAAGGTGGAGGCGGGAAGCCTGACAGAGGAGCAGTGTGAATGGTGGAAGGATCTGTATTTTAACGGGCTTGGAGAATTCTACTATACAAACGGCATCCAGGAGAACCAGGAGGACTTTATGGAGATCCGGTCTCTGGGCGGAGATGTCGAGGGGGCTGAGCAGCCTCTGAGCCGGGAGGCGGAAGGCTTCCTGATCCCTGTGGGAGGCGGCAAAGACTCGGCTGTGACCCTGTCTCTTCTGGAAGGGGAGAAGGAAAAGAACTGTTGCTATATCATCAATCCCCGGGGCGCTACCTTAAAGACGGTGGAGAGAGCCGGATATGGTGAAGACCAGCTGGTGACTGTAAAGCGGACCCTGGACAAGAACATGCTGGAGCTGAACCGCCAGGGCTATTTAAACGGGCATACGCCCTACTCCGCCATTGTGGCTTTTTCTTCTACAATAGCAGCCTACATGAGTGGGCTGAGGTACATCGCCCTGTCCAACGAGTCCAGTGCCAATGAGAGCACAGTGGAGGGGAGCACCGTGAACCACCAGTACTCCAAGAGCTTCCGCTTTGAGAAGGCCTTCCACGACTACGAGGCGGCGCATATAGGAAGCGGGACTTACTATTTCAGTATGCTGCGTCCTTTAAGCGAATTTCAGATCGCCCGGTATTTTGCCCGGTGCCGCCAGTTCCACGACATTTTCCGCAGCTGCAACGCCGGCAGCAAGGAGGACAAGTGGTGCGGACACTGTCCCAAGTGCCTCTTTGTCTGCCTGATCCTGTCTCCCTTCCTGACAAGGGAGGAGATCATCGCCATCTTTGGGCGGGATATGCTGGATGACCCGGATATGCTGGAGGATTTCCGCAAGCTCACGGGGATGGAAAAAGAGAAACCATTTGAATGCGTGGGCAGCAGGGATGAGGTGAACGCAGCCGTATCCCTCACCATTGACAAACTGGAAGAAGAAGGACAGGCTCTGCCGGAGCTTTTTGCATACTACAGAAATTCCGGGCTCTACCGAAAAGACGACCCGGAGAACAGACGTTTCTTTACTTACTTTGACGGAGAAAATCTTCTCCCGCCGTCCTGTCTTGCTCTGATAAAGGAAAAGTGTTTATAAAGGGGGAGACAAAAGGATGCTGAAGAAGATACGTCAGACGATAGAAGGTAAGAAAGTGCTGATCCTGGGATTTGGAAGAGAGGGAAGATCCAGTCTGCGGTTGGTCTGCAAAGCCGGCGGCTGGGAGACCCTGGCCGTGTCGGACTTAAGAGAGGTGGACCCGTCCAGGGAGGCCGGCGGAAACAAGGTGGAGCTGTTCACCGGCGAACACTACCTGGACAGGGAGCTTCTGGACTCCTTTGACATTGTGTTCAAGACCCCGGGCATCGTCCTGCCGGAGGAGCCGAAAGTCTACCGGTGCCGGTTCGTGTCCCAGACAGAGCTCTTCATCGAGAGGTTCCGGGACCAGATCGTGGGGATCACCGGGACAAAGGGGAAGAGCACCACGTCCTCCCTTTTGTACCATATCCTGAAGGAGACGGGGGAGGATACCGTGCTTGCGGGAAATATCGGAATCCCCGTGTTCGACATCGCGGAGGACATTATGCCGGGGGAGGTCATCGTGCTGGAGCTCTCCTGCCATCAGCTGGAGCACATCCAGGTGTCCCCCCGCATCGCGGTTCTTCTCAACCTGTATGAGGAGCATCTGGATCACTACGGAACCATGGCAAAATACGTCCGGGCCAAGCAGAACATCTACGCCTGGCAGCGGGAGGGGGACATCCTCTTCTGCAATGTGGACGTACTGCCCGGGAAGGAGATAGAGGGAGCCGGAAAGGAGAGCGCCTGCGTGCCCTGCCGGGGCGAGATCATCTCCGCCGTCATGGTGCCGGAGGGCGAAAAAGCCCGGGGCGCCGGGGACATCGAGGTGGCCGGGAACGCGGTCCGTTACAGGGGCAGCGGCCTGCGGATCCCGGAGGAGGGCATCTCTCTGTTCGGGCGGCACAACTACTTTGATATCGGCGTGGTCTACGGGATCTGCAAGGAGTTTTCCGTGACAGACGAGAAATTCCTGAAGGCCCTGCGCACCTTCCAGACCCTTCCCCACAGGCTTCAGTACCTTGGCGTGAAGGAGGGACTGCGCTTCTACGACGATTCCATCTCCACCATCGGGGAGACCACCATCCAGGCTCTGGAGAGCGTGAAGAATGTGGACAGCATCCTGATCGGCGGGATGGACCGGGGCGTGGATTACAGCCAGCTGGAGGAGTATCTGACGGGCAGCAGCGTGCGCCACATCATCCTCATGGAGGCCACGGGAAAGAGGATTTACAGGGAGATCAAAGAAAAGTATCCCACCCTGTTTGCCAGCGGAAGGCTGGCTCTGACAGAGCACCTGGAGGAGGCTGTGGACCTGGCCAGGGAGCTGGGGGAGGAGGGCGGCGCCTGCGTGCTGTCGCCGGCGGCCGCCAGCTACGGGATATTCAAAAATTTTGAAGAGCGCGGAGAGTATTTCAGACAATATATTTTCGGGCAGGAGGGCCGGCAGGCGGCCCGCTGACCGGATCGGAAAAAGACGGACGGGGATCCCGGACCTTACGGTTTGAAATCCCCGTCCGCCATTGCCTTTATGGAGGAGGCATACTCCGAGGGAGTCATGCCTGTGACTTTCTTGAACTGCCGGGAGAAGTAGTGGATGGAGGTGTAGCCCAGCTGCTCGGAGATCTGGGTGAAATTCATCTTGTTCGTCCGGATGAGCTGCTTGGCCGCGTTGACCTTCATGAGAGAAAAGTACTCGATGATGCCAAGACCGCTCTGCTCCCGGAAAATCTTCTGGAGCTGGGAGCGGCCAATGAGGTTTTCACGGCACACCTGCTCGATGGTGACGTGGCCCCCCAGGTGGGCCTCCAGGTAGTCCACCACCCGGTTGAAGAGCTCGATGTCGCTCTTTTTCTTGGTGGCCTTCTGGGGCTGGGGCCGGAGGGCCGATTTCACCAGGGGGATGGGCTGGGAGCAGCGGCGCAGCAGATGGATGAGGAAGTGCTCCAGGTAGAGGCGGATGAGCTGCTCTGCCCCGAACTGCTCTGCCTCCTTCTGGGGCATGTTCTGGAGATAGGGGTCGTCCAGCCGGCAGTCAAAGCAGTGCCGGGCCTCAATGACGATGTCCGCCAGGAGGTTGCGCTCCGTCTCGTCCACCTGGAGGACCTTCTCGCGGAAAAAGTCCATGGCCGGGCTGTCGCACTGGAAGGAGATGACCACCAGGTTGGGGGCGCTGTGGCCCGTGGCCTGGACGGTGTGGAACTCCCCGGGCTGGTGGAAGGCCACCTCGCCCCGGTTCAGGATCATCTGCCTGTCTCCCCCGGTGACGGCCACGTCCCCCTTGTCCACGCAGATAAACTCCCAGAAGTCGTGGGACTCCCCGGGAAATTTAAAGTCGCTCATGTATTCAAAATAGTGGATGCTGTACAGCTTTCCCACGGTGATGGAGTCTTTCAGGTCGATCCCAATATAGGGCACGGCACACTCCCCCTTTCCTGTTTTTAACCTTATGCTTATCATAGCCCAATTTTGCAGAAAAAGCAAAAAGAAAATGCAGATTGTACAAATCAATCACAAAATAGGATAAAGATTTTTTAGTACATTTATACTACAATAAGCGTAGAAATCGAGAACATCAGAAATATTCAGAAAGGATATGAAAGAGATGAAAAAACCAGTATTAGTGATCATGGCGGCAGGAATGGGAAGCCGCTACGGCGGACTCAAGCAGATTGACCCGGTGGACAATGAGGGACACATTATCATGGATTTCTCCATGTACGACGCGAAGAGAGCCGGATTTGAGAAGGTGATCTTCATTATAAAGAAGGAGATCGAGAAGGACTTCAAGGAGTCTGTGGGCAACCGCATGAGCCAGATCATGGAGGTGGAGTACGCCTACCAGGATCTCCACAATATCCCGGAGGGCTTTGAGGTGCCGGAGGGGAGAGTGAAGCCGTGGGGAACCGCTCACGCTGTCCTCTCCGCCATTGACCTGATCGACGGGCCCTTCGCGGTCATCAACGCGGACGACTACTATGGAAAAGAGGCCTTCCAGGTGATCTACGACTACCTGGCCACCCATGAGGACGATGAGAAATACCGCTACACCATGGTGGGATACCAGCTCGGCAACACAGTGACGGACAATGGCCATGTGGCCAGGGGACTGTGCGACATGAACGCGGCGGGAGAGCTGACAGGCATCCACGAGAGGACACGCATTGAGAAGCGGGACGGCGGCATCGCCTACTCTGAGGATGACGGGGAGACATGGGTATCCGTGCCCGCGGACACAACCGTCTCCATGAATATGTGGGGATTCACAAGGAGTATCCTGGAGGAGATCCGCAAGGGCTTTCCGGCCTTTCTGGAGGAGGGGCTGAAGACAAACCCCCTGAAGTGCGAGTACTTCCTTCCCTCTGTGGTCAGCGACCTGATCGGCCAGGACAAGGCCACTGTGGCTGTGCTCCACTCCGCTGACAAGTGGTACGGCGTCACCTACAAGGAGGACAAGCCGGTGGTCATGGCCGCCATCCAGAAGCTGAAGGACGAGGGCGTGTACCCCCAGCATCTGTGGGAGCAGGAATAAAAAGTACACAAGAAAAACCGCAATATTTTTATAGTTTCGGCCACTATTATTATAGAAATCGTCGGCTGTCCAAACTATAATTACAGTAGATACAGGAAAACAGATCCAAAAAGGAGGAGACCATCATGACGATTTTAATCACAGGAGGAGCCGGCTACATCGGAAGCCACACGGCTCTGGAGCTGCTGAACGAGGGATATGACGTGGTTGTATACGACAATCTGTGCAATTCTTCCAAGGAGTCCATCAAGAGAGTGGAGGAGCTGACAGGCAAGAAGATCCGCTTCTACGAGGGAGACGTGCAGGACGAGGAAGCGCTCCTTGAGATGTTCAAGATACAGAAGATCGACGCAGTCATTCACTGCGCGGCCCTGAAGGCTGTGGGCGAGTCCGTGCAGAAGCCTCTGGAGTACTATCAGAACAATATCGCCGGCACGCTGACGCTCCTGAAGGTGATGCGCGAGGTGAGCGTGAAGAACATCGTGTTCAGCTCTTCCGCCACGGTATACGGAAGCCCCAAGGAGATGCCCATCACAGAGGAGTGCCCCAAGGGACAGTGCACCAATCCTTACGGCTGGACAAAATCCATGATGGAGCAGATCATGTCAGACGTGCAGAAGGCTGACCCCTCCTGGAACGTGATCCTTCTGCGCTACTTCAACCCGGTGGGAGCCCACAAGAGCGGACGCATCGGTGAGGATCCGAAGGGCATCCCCAACAACCTGATGCCCTACATCTCACAGGTGGCAGTGGGCAAGCTGGAGAAGCTGGGCGTGTTCGGAGACGACTACGACACGCCGGACGGAACCGGAGTGAGAGACTACATCCACGTAGTGGATCTGGCCATCGGACACGTGAAGGCCATCAACTACATCTTCACCAACCCGGGACTGGATGTCATCAATCTGGGAACCGGACAGGGCTACTCCGTCCTGGATATGGTGAAGGCCTTCTCCAAGGCCTGCGGCAAGGAGATCCCCTATGAGATCAAGCCCCGCCGGGCGGGAGATATCGCTATGTGCTACGCAGATCCATCCAAGGCGGCCAGAGTGCTCGGCTGGAAGGCCGAGAGAGGGCTGGACGAGATGTGCGAGGACACATGGAGATGGCAGTCACAGAACCCCAACGGATACGAGAAATAGGTCGAAAAAGGAAAAACATAAGACACAGCAGAAACCACAGGCAGGGACGCGGGCCGGCAGAAGGCCCCGCCCTGCCTTTTCTCTTTTCTTTTCCGCGGAAAAGTGCTATAATACGGTGAGCAGCTTTTTAGTTTTTTTCGAGGGAACGAATATGAAGAAGAAAGCAAAACAAAATGTGCGCCTGAAGGGACAGCTGAAGCTCTATATGCAGTGGCCGGCGTTTATGACGATCCTGCTGATCGCCATGAATATATGGATCTACCGCCTGGATAAGCGGGCGGGTATCCTGATGATGGTCTTTGTGCTGATCTACATCGTGATCGTGGGGATCATGTATTTCTACAACAAGTCCCTTGTCATGAAGGATCTGGTGGACTTTGCGGCGCAGTACGGCATTATACAGAACACGCTTCTGAAAAAGCTGGCAGTGCCCTACGCCCTTCTGCTGGAGGATGGCCGCCTCATGTGGATGAACGATCAGTTTCGGGAGATCCTGGGCGGAAAGCTGAAGAAGGAGGCGGTGCTGAGCAGGTATATACCTGAGCTGAACCGGAGCATTTTCCCGAAGGAAGAGGATCACATCGTGGAGATGGAGGTCTACTACCGCGATAAGGAGTACCGGGCGGAGCTTCGGAAGGTGTCCGTGGAGGGCTTCAGCGACTCCGAGCGGCTGCTGGACATGCCGGAGGAGAAGGAGTACTTTATCGCTGTCTACCTGTCCGATGTGACAGAGCTGAACACGGCGCTGCGCCAGAATGAAGAGCAGCGGCTTGTGGCAGGCCTTATTTACATTGACAACTACGACGAGATGATCGACAGTGTGGAGGAGGTGCGCCAGAGTCTTCTGGTGGCCCTCATCGACAGGAAGATCAACCAGTATATCGCGCGTCTGGACGGCATTGTCAAGAAGATGGAGACGGACAAGTATTTTATCGTCATGAAGAAGTCCTGCTTCAAAGAGCTGGAGGCGGACCGCTTCTCTCTTCTTGAGGACGTGAAGGCCATCAACATTGGGAACAGCATCCCGGCCACCTTAAGTATCGGCCTGGGTCTGAGCAAGAACGCCTACGTGCAGAGCTACACCTACGCCAGAGCGGCCATCGACCTGGCCCTTGCAAGAGGCGGCGACCAGGCGGTCATCAAGGACTGCAATGGCATTACCTACTACGGAGGCAAGAGGGAGCAGACCTCCAAGAATACCAGGGTGAAAGCCAGAGTGAAGGCGGAGGCTCTCCGGGAGTTTATCACCGTGAACGACACGATCCTTGTCATGGGGCACAAGATGACAGACATGGATTCTTTTGGCGCTGCCATCGGCATTTACCGGGCTGCAGCCGCGCTGGAGAAGAAGGCCCACATTGTTATCAACGATGTGTCAGCCACGATCCGGCCATTGTATGAGGAGTTTGTGGAGCATCCCTCCTACCCGGATGACATGTTCGTCACATCCGGGGAAGCCAAGGAGATGACAGGTGACAGCTCCATGGTCATCGTGGTGGACACCAACCGGCCGGGTATGACGGAGTGCCCGGAGCTCCTGAACATGACCCGCACTATCGTGGTCTTCGACCACCACAGGCAGGGAAGCGACAATATCGACAACGCCCTTTTGTCCTACATCGAGCCCTATGCCTCCTCGTCCTGCGAGATGGTTTCCGAGGTGCTCCAGTATATCACGGACGACGTGAAGATACCGGCCGTGGAGGCCAACAGCCTGTATGCGGGCATTGTGATAGACACCAACAATTTTATGAACAAGACCGGCGTGCGCACCTTTGAGGCGGCCGCGTTCCTGCGCCGCTGCGGGGCGGACATCCCCTTTGTCCGCAAGATGCTGCGGGACGATATGAAGTCCTACCAGGCCAAGGCCGGCATCATCAGCAGCGCGGAGGTATACCGGGATATATATGCCATTGCCCGGGGGGAGGATCTCCATATCGAGAGCCCCACCATCATCGGCGCCCAGGCGGCCAACGAGCTGCTGGACATCGACGGCATCAAGGCGACCTTTGTCCTTACCACCTACAATGGGCGCATCTATGTGAGCGCCCGCTCCATTGACGAGGTGAACGTGCAGGTGATCATGGAGAAGCTGGGCGGCGGCGGCCACATGAACGCATCCGGCGCCCAGTTCGACCACACCAACATGGACGAGGCTGTGACAGCCCTCAAGAGAGTTATCGACGAAATGACAGAAAAAGGAGATTTATAGATGAAAGTTATTTTACAGCAGGACGTAAAATCCCTTGGGAAAAAGGGAGACATCGTGGAAGTCAACGACGGGTACGCAAGAAACTTCCTTCTGAAGACAAAGAAGGGCGTGGAGGCAAACAATAAAAATATGAACGACCTGAAGCTCCACAGGGCCAACCAGGACAAGATCGCCCAGGAGCAGCTCGAGGCTGCCCGGGAGCTGGGGAAGAAGCTGGGAGAGAGTAAGGTGACCGTCTCCATCAAGACAGGGGAGGGCGGCAGGGCCTTCGGCTCCGTCTCCTCCAAGGAGATCGCGGCGGCGGTCCAGGAGCAGCTCGGGCTGGACATCGACAAGAAGAAGGTGCAGCTCAAAGAGCAATTGAAGTCCCTGGGCACCTTCCATGTGCCCGTAAAGCTCCACCCGAAGGTGACGGCAGAGCTCACAGTAAACGTTACGGAGGAGGCATAGGAAGATGCCGGATATGGAGGAAGCCCTCATCAAGCGTGTCCCGCCCCACAGTATAGAGGCGGAGCAGTCGGTAGTCGGCGCCATGCTGATGGACAAGGATGCCATCATGACCGCTTCCGAGATCATCAGCGGCAGTGATTTTTACCAGACCTCATACGGAGTCATCTTTGACTCCATGACAGAGCTTTTCAACGAAGGCAAGCCGGTGGACCTGATCACCCTGCAGGAGCGGCTGAAGGAGAAAAATGTGCCGGAGGAGATCTCCAGCCTGGAGTTTGTCCGCGAGCTGGTAGCCGCTGTGCCCACATCCGCCAATGTGAAATACTATGCGGAGATCGTGTTTGAGAAATCCATGCTCAGAAAGCTCATCAAGGTGAACGATGAGATTTCTAATGCCTGCTACGCGGGCAGCGAGCCTATGGAGGCCGTCCTTGAGACGGCGGAGAAAAATATTTTCGAGCTGGCCCAGAAGCGGGGCACCGGAGACTATGTGCCCATCAAGGAAGTGGTGCTGAACGCCCTGGAGAAGATCGAGAGGGCGTCCAAGACAAAGGGGACTGTGACCGGTATCCCCACCGGGTTCCTGGATCTGGATTACAAGCTGTCCGGCCTGCAGCCCTCGGACTTCATCCTTGTGGCGGCCAGACCCTCCATGGGAAAGACGGCCTTTGTCCTGAACATCGCCCAGCACGCTGCCTTCAAGAGCGGCAAGACGGTGGCCATCTTCAGTCTGGAGATGTCAAAGGAGCAGCTTGTGAACCGTCTCTTCTCCCTGGAGTCCCAGGTGGACTCCCAGTCCCTGCGTACAGGAAATCTGAAGGATGACGACTGGGAGAAGCTCATAGAGAGCGCCGGGATCATCGGAAAATCCCACCTGATCATAGACGATACGCCGGGTATCTCCATCTCGGAGCTCCGGTCCAAGTGCCGCAAGTTCAAGCTGGAGCAGGGACTGGACCTCATCATCATCGACTACCTGCAGCTCATGAGCGGCCGGGTAGGAGGACGCTCTGAGTCGAGACAGCAGGAGATCTCGGACATTTCCCGATCCCTGAAAGGCGTGGCAAGGGAGCTGAATGTCCCTGTCATCTCCCTGTCGCAGCTGAGCCGTGCGGTGGAGCAGCGCCCCGACCACAGGCCCATGCTCTCGGACCTGCGTGAGTCCGGAGCCATCGAGCAGGATGCGGACGTGGTCATGTTCATTTACCGGGACGATTATTACAACAAAGATACAGAGACCCCCAACCAGGCGGAGATCATTATCGCAAAACAAAGAAACGGCCCCATAGGGACCGTTCACCTGGCATGGCTGCCGGACTACACAAAGTTTGCGAACCTAACCTGGAAGGAATAGGCGTTTTAACCGCTGGGCCGCTCCCTGGTGGCCGGCAGTCTCTTTTCGGAAGGACTGCTGCTGCCGGATGAGCTGGTCCAGCTTTTTAAACTGTTCCTCCTCCTGCCGCTCCTTTGCGTCCAGGAGGAAGGACATTTCTTTCGTGATCATGGCCGCAAGCACTTCGTTGTTGTTCTCCAGCATGCGTTTGATGCGGAGCTGCTCCCTTGTCCGCTTCATATCGGGAATGAGAGCCTTCAGCTCGTCAAAGGGAACACCCTGCTCGTACAGTTCTTTGATGCAGTTATACAGCTTTGTGTCTTCTTTTGTTGCGCTGCTTAAAGTGTTCAGTGCATTTCCCATATTCATACCCCCTTTACACATAAGAGAGTATAGCATGTACCAAGTGGGCAAGACTGTCAAAACAGGTCGGCATCGTGTACGAAAATACGGCAAAAAAACGGACCGCCTGCACTTTTTGCAGACAGTCCGCCTTTTTGCTATGTTCATATGCCGTATGTGGAAAAACCCCAATCAGGATTAGCCCTGAGAGATAGCTCCTGTAGGACACTGAGCTGCGCAAGCACCGCAGTCTACACAAGCGTCCGGATCGATCTCGTAGTGATCAGCTCCCTGAGAGATAGCTCCTACTGGACATTCAGCTTCGCAAGCGCCGCAGCTTACACATTCATCACTAATTACATGTGCCATGATATCTTCCTCCTTTGACTGTTGTCAGTTGTTTATACATATAATAATACAAAAGCTTCAAATATACAAGACTTAGTGATGTTCTAAATTTAGCACAAGAGATTGACTATCATCCTCAATTTTCCCTGGCCCTTTTGTAGGCTTTAAGGATGATCTGCCGAGCCGCCGCTGCCTCTTCCTTTGTGGCCTCCCGGGTCCCCTCCAGGGAATAGGGGAGGCCTAAACTGTCATATTTTGCCATTCCCATCGTATGGTAGGGGAGGACGTCCAGGGCCCGCACGTTGTGGAGGGAGGCCATGAAGGAGCCAAGCTCCTCCAGGTACTCCCGGTAGAGGGTGATGCCCGGCACCACCACGTGGCGGATCCACACAGGGATGCCCTGCTCGTCCAGATACCTGGCAAAGGAGAGGATCTGCCGGTTGGTGTGGCCTGTCAGCTTCCGGTGCCTCTCGTCGGACATGTGCTTGATGTCCAGCAGCACCAGGTCGGTCAGGGGAAGGAGCTCCCCCAGCTGCGCCATGAAGCGCTCATTGTGGGGATTGAACATGATCCCGGAGGTGTCCACACAGGTGTGGATGCCGCTGCGCTTCAGATCCCGGAACAGCTCCGTGAGGAAAGCCATCTGCATCATGGGTTCCCCGCCTGTCACAGTGACGCCCCCGTTCCGGTAGAAGGGGAGGTTGGAATAAAATCCTTCCAGCACCTCATGGACGCTCATGAGTTCCCCCTTCCCGTACTCCCAGGTGTCCGGATTGTGGCAGTACTGACACCGCATGGGACAGCCCTGGAGGAAGACCACGTACCG
Organism: Faecalicatena fissicatena; assembly: GCF_016900595.1. Taxonomy (NCBI): domain Bacteria; kingdom Bacillati; phylum Bacillota; class Clostridia; order Lachnospirales; family Lachnospiraceae; genus Faecalicatena; species Faecalicatena fissicatena. The sequence continues at coordinate 94,559 of NZ_JACLYY010000005.1, read as the reverse complement.
TATGCCCGGCCCGTCTACGGTGCCGCAGCTCTCGATGGAGTGGATCCAGCCCTTACATTCCCTCGTGGAAGGTACGGGAGATGACATCGTCCTGCTGTTCCTTTGTCAGTTTGTTGAAGTTGACCGCGTATCCGGACACGCGGACCGTGAGCTGGGGGTATTTCTCCGGGTGCTTCTGGGCGTCCAGAAGGGTCTCCCGGGTGAATACGTTCACGTTCAGGTGGTGTCCCCCCTGCTCCACATATCCGTCCAACATTGCTACAAGATTGTCTACCTGCTGCTGATTTACTGCCATAATGATATTCTCCTTTCGCGTCTCACTTTTAATGCTCTGCTGTTTATTCTCTGTCACTATTCCCTGTCGATGCTCTCCTCGATATTGGGGATGCTGCATGCCATGTTGGCGCACTCGTCCTCCAGCCTGTCCACATCCAGGTCGCCTGCGAAGATGCGGTCATCCTTGCCAAGAGCCCCCGGGATGATGGAGAAGGTGTTGGAGATGCCGTCCTGGGCGTGGCGGAAGGGGATCTTCGCCACAGAGGCCAGGGACGCCAGGGCGCCGTGGGTATCCCGCCTGTGCATGGGGTTGGCTCCAGGAGCCAGAGGCTCGCCCTGTTTCCTTCCGTCCGGTGTGTTTCCGGTCTTCTTGCCGTACACCACGTTGGAGGTGATAGTCAGGATGGACATGGTGGGGATGGAGTGGCGGTAGGTATGGTGCTTGCGGATCTTGTCCATAAAGGTCCGGACGATCTCCACGGCGATCTCATCCACCCTGTCATCGTTGTTTCCGTATTTGGGGAAATCTCCCTCCACCTGGTAGTCCACCACGAGGCCGTCCTCATCCCGGACAGGCTTCACCTTCGCGTACCTGATTGCGGACAGGGAGTCGGCTACAACAGAAAGGCCGGCGATGCCGGTGGCAAAGTAGCGCTTCACCTCCCTGTCGTGGAGGGCCATCTGGAGCTTCTCGTAGCAGTACTTGTCGTGCATGTAGTGGATGACATTGAGGGTATTGACATAGAGCTCCGCCAGCCACTCCATCATATCGTCAAATTTCTGCATCACATCATCGTACTCCAGGTACTCCGTGTCCACCGGGCGATACCTCGGTCCCACCTGCACCTTCATGCGCTCATCCATGCCGCCGTTGATGGCGTAGAGCAGGCACTTGGCCAGATTGGCCCGGGCGCCGAAGAACTGCATCTCCTTTCCCACCCGCATGGAGGACACGCAGCAGGCGATGGCGTAGTCGTCGCCATGCGTAGCCCTCATCAGGTCGTCGTTCTCGTACTGGATGGAGGAGGTCTTGATGGACATTTTCGCGCAGTACTCCTTGAAGGCCCTGGGAAGTCTTGTGGACCACAGGACAGTCAGGTTGGGCTCCGGCGCTGTCCCTAAGTTGTCCAGGGTGTGGAGGTAGCGGAAGGATGTCCTTGTCACAAGCGGGCGTCCGTCTATGCCCACGCCTCCGATGGACTCTGTCACCCAGGTTGGATCCCCGGAGAAGAGGGAATTGTACTCCGGCGTGCGGGCGAATTTTACAAGCCGCAGCTTCATGATAAAGTGGTCAATGTACTCCTGGGCCTGCTCCTCTGTGATGAGGCCTCTGTCCAGATCCCTCTGGATGTAGATGTCCAGGAAGGTGGAGGTGCGGCCAAGGCTCATGGCGGCGCCGTTCTGCTCCTTGACGGCCGCAAGATAGCCGAAGTAGAGCCACTGGATGGCCTCCTTCGCGTTTCTGGCCGGCCTGCTGATGTCAAAGCCGTAAATGTCTCCCAGCTCCTTTAACTCGCCCAGAGCCCGGATCTGCTCGGCCAGCTCCTCCCGCAGACGGATGTTGTCGCCGGTCATGCGGACAAGGGATGTGGCTAGCTGCTGTTTTTTGTCCTCGATGAGCCAGTCTGTCCCGTAGAGGGCCACCCGGCGGTAGTCTCCGATGATGCGGCCTCTGCCGTAGGCGTCCGGAAGACCGGTGATAATGGCGGATTTTCTGGCAAGGCGCATTTCCGGTGTATACACGTCAAAGACGCCCTGGTTGTGTGTCTTTCTGTATTTGGTAAAGATCTCCACCACCTCCGGGTCCACCTCGTAGCCGTTCTCGCGGCAGGCGTTCTGGGCCATGCGGATGCCGCCGAAGGGCTGCAGGGAGCGCTTGAAAGGCTTGTCCGTCTGAAAGCCCACGATCTGCTCCAGGTCCTTGTCCAGGTAGCCCGGTCCGTGGGAGGTGATGCCGGAGACGATCCGGGTGTCCATGTCAAGGACGCCGCCTGCCTCCCGCTCCTTCGCGGACAGATCCAAGACCTGATCCCAGAGCTTTTTCGTGGCGTCCGTGGGGCCCGCCAGGAAGGACTCGTCTCCCTCGTAGGGTGTGTAGTTGTTCTGAATAAAGTCCCGCACATTTACGGAGGTGCGGTTCCATCTGCCCGGGCGGAAGCCGTCCCAGCTCTCCGCGATCCAATGTTTTTCCATATAGGTTCCTCCTCTGAAATATGTGAATGTAAGATCATAAAATAAATAATTGAACAGCTGTTGTGGCACTATTATATGAGAATGACTATCATTTAGTCAATAGATAGATTGTATTTATTTGTATACAGTATACAAATATGATAAAAATTATACATCTTGCAAATTTAAGAAATTTTTCAACATTTTTTTGATATTTTGGTGTATAGTGTTTGTAGTCAAAATTTCAATGATGTGGAGTGTAGAGAAAATGAAAAGGTTATGGAGAGCTTCGGCGCTCCTGGCCGGCGCGGCCATTGCGCTGGCAGGGTGCAGTCAGACAAGGATCAATGACGGGGAGGAGCAGACCACTACCGTCAACAGAACCGAGGAGAAGGTGGACGAGGAGAAGGTCCGACTTGATGCTCTGGACCCTTCCGCCTACGGCAATGTGGAGGGGCTGAATCTGGAGGCAGGCACGTATCTATCCATTATCGGAAAGGCCTCCGGCGGAGATTTCTGGGACGATGTGAAGGAGGGGGCCCAGAAGGCGGTCTCCGATATCAACGACGCGCTGGGCTACAAGGGGGAGGACCGGGTGCGCATGGTGTACAGCGGCCCCTCCGAGTCGGGGGATGTGGATGAGCAGGTGAACATTCTGGACGAGGAGCTGGCCAGATATCCCCAGGCGGTTGGTATCGCCATCATAGACTCCCAGTCCGGGGACGTGCAGTTTGACCTGGCGGCGGAGAACGGCATATCTGTGGTGACCTACGACTCTCTTAGCAACTATCAGAACGTGATGGCCAAGATCAGCACGGACAACACCGCCGCGGCGGCAGAGGCGGCGGATCACCTGGCGGAAATCCTGGGAGAGAGCGGGGAGATCCTTATATTTGCACACGACTCCCGCTCCGTGACCACCCAGCAGAGAGTGGATGGCTTTACCCAGAAGCTGGCGGCGGATCACCCGGAGATCACAGTGGGAACTACCTACTATCTGGATGAGCTGGAGGATCTGAAGAAGACCATCGCGGACGAGATCAACGCGGGAACCTACGCGAAGGAGGGGCAGGAGGCCGCTCCCATAGAGGACGAGGAGAGCCAGCTCACCGCGGAGGATATTTCCGACGAGGAGGCTATGGATTATATCTTTGAGAAAAACCCCGATGTCACGGCTATCTACGGCACAAGCGGGGAGGCTGTTATGGATGCTGTGGAGAACACTCAGCGGCTGGAGAAGGAGGACGTGAGCATTGTGGGCTTTGACGCCACAAAGGAGGAGGCTCAGGCCCTGGAGGAGGGGCTGGTGGACGGCCTTGTGGCCCAGAACCCCTACGGCATGGGCTATGCCACAGTGGTGGCCTGCTCAAGGGCTATCCTGGAGCTGGGAAATGAGGCGGAGGTGGACTCCGGCTACACCTGGATCACCGCGGACAACATGGAGGACCCGGAAGTGGCGGCCATGCTGTACTAAGTGGGATGGGATTTTCCGCTCAAGAGAGAGTCTTTATCCTGTGCAGGAAAAGAGAATGACTTTGCGTATAAACAGAAAAAGGAGGGCCACATTTCCGAAGAGGATATTCCGGCGGGAGGGGTGAGAGACTGTCATACAGGCTCGAACCCCGGAGCCGGCCTCAAGGGAATGTGGCCCTCCTTTTTCGTGCGTTTTTATAGAAAGCTAATTGCTCTTTTTGGGCAGGGAGAAGATGAACTCCGTCCCCACCCCCTCGGTGCTGATGACGTTGATGTTCTCCCCGTGGGCCTGGATGGCCTCCTTCACGATGGACAGGCCCAGGCCGGTGCCCTTCTTGTCCTTCCCCCTGGAGGCGTCTGTCTTGTAGAAGCGCTCCCAGATCTTGTTCAGGGAGTCCCTGGGGATGCCGATGCCGTAGTCCTTGACAGAGATGTAGACCTTGTCGCCCCGGTCCGTGGTCTCCACCGTGATGCTGGAGTCGGAGTCGCTGAACTTGATGGCATTGTCGATCAGGTTATAGAGGACCTGCTGGATCTTTTTCCGGTCCGCGTACACGTTCAGGTGGCGGGCGGCCAGAATGAGCTCAATGGAAATCTTCCTCTTTGTGCAGATGCCCTCAAAGGTGGCGGCCGTGTTCTTGATGACCTCGTGTATGTCGAAAACCTCCTTGTTCAGGAGAATGTCCTTTGTGTCAAACTCGTTCAGCGTCAGCAGATCCTGGGTCAGGTCCGTCAGCCGCTCTGTCTCAAAGAGGATGATGTTCAGGTATTTCTGCTGCATTTCCGGAGGGATGGTCCCGTCTGCCATGGCCTCCACATAGCCCTTGATGGAGGTGAGAGGGGAGCGGAAATCGTGGGATACATTTGCCACGAACTTTTTCTGGTAGTCCTCCATGTCCCGCAGCTGCGCGGACATATAGTTCAGGGAGGCGGACAGATACCCCATCTCGTCCTGGGTGGTCACCGGGATCTCGTACTCCAGGTTGCCGGAGGCGTACTGGGTGGCAGCCTCCGTTATTTTGCGCAGAGGCCGGTACACGAGAAACTGGAAGGCCAGCAGCACGATGAAGGAGAGAAGATAAATGATGATCACCGTGGCGTAGACAGAGCGCATCAGGGTGTCCCTGAAATCCGTCAGGTCAGAGACCTCCTTGTGGATCAGCAGGTAGCCCTTTGTGGAAAAGCCCTGGATCACCGGGGCGCTGACTGTGAGTACATCCTCCTCAAAATAGCCGTGGTAGTTTCCCTCCTGGTATGTGGCGCTGCCGCTGGCGGCGGGATCAAAGCCCCGGATCTGGGCCGGGGCGGCGGGGTAGCTGTCAGGGCGGGAGGAGACCAGCACATTGCCCTCCCGGTCCACCAGCCAGACGGCGGCCTTTGCGTAGGCGGAAATGCCGTTCAGCTGCATCTTTACGTCAGAGCCTGTGAGCAGATCGCTGAAGTACCCCGGCAGGTAGTCGTTGGCCATGGCAGTGGCCTGGGCGTAGAGCCGGTCCGCCTCCGAGGACTTGAGGCCGCTGTAGGTCAGCCCCGAGGCCAGGGTGGCGGCGGTGAAAAGGCTCAGGAACCCGAGAATGATGTAGACGATGATAAATTTCAGATACAGCGTGCTGTTCAGAGGAAGATTATTCTTTTTTGCTTTTTTTCGTCTGAAAAACATTCGTTTACCTCGAACACTATTTTACCTCGAATTTATAGCCGATGCCCCACACGGTGGCAAGAGACCAGGACGGATGGTCCTTGATCTTCTCCCGGAGTCGTTTGATGTGCACGTCCACAGTCCGGGTGTCGCCGATGTACTCATAGCCCCAGATCTGGTCCAGAAGCTGTTCCCTTGTGAAGACCTGGTTCGGGGAGGAGGCCAGGAAATAGAGGAGCTCCAGCTCCTTTGGAGGCATATCCACATTTTTTCCGTCCAGGAGGACAGAGTAGTTGGTGAGATTGATGACAATGCCCGGATACTCCACACATTTTCCCCGCTCCTCCTTCGGAGTTTCCTGGCGGGCCGGCTGGTAGCGCCGAAGGACGGCCCTCACTCTGGCCACCATCTCCTTGGAGTCAAAGGGCTTCATGATGTAGTCGTCCGCCCCCAGCTCCAGTCCCAGCACCTTGTCAAACACCTCCCCCTTGGCGGAGAGCATGATGATGGGGGTCTGGGAGCGGCTGCGGATCTCCCGGCACACCTGGTACCCGTCGATGCCGGGCAGCATCAGATCCAGAAGGATCAGGCTGGGATGGTACAGGTCAAATGCCTTCAGAGCCTCCTCCCCGTCGTGGACGATCATGGTGTCAAAGCACTCCTTTGTCAGGTACAGGGAGATCAGCTCCGCAATATTTTCATCGTCATCTACGATCAGTATTTTCTGTTTGTTTACCATAAATATCCTCCCTCTTAAGATGATGTCGGTCTCTATTTGAATTCCACGATGGTGACGCCCGCATCGCCCTCGCCGAAGGCGGCCAGGTGGAAATCCTTCACGTGCTTCTGCCTGCGCAGATATTTGTGGATGCCGCTGCGCAGGGCGCCGGTGCCCTTGCCGTGCACGATGCGCACCTGGTTTATGTGGGCCAGGTAGGCGTCGTCCAGATATTTATCCAGCTCCGCCACGGCCTCGTCCACAGTCTTCCCGAGGAGGTTGATCTCCGGGCTGACGGACAGGGATTTGCCCATCTTCATCTTGCCCTGTGAGGTGCGCCGCAGGTTTTTCGCCGCTGAGTACACGGGCTGCTCCTCAATGATCTCCAGGTCGGAGATGTTGACCTGGGAGTTGAGGATCCCCATCTGCACGTTCACATTTCCCTTCGCGTCAGGCAGGGAGGTGACGGTGCCGTTCAGGTTCAGGCTCAGCACACGGACAGACTCGCCCAGCTTGAAATCGCCGGGCTTATGCTGCTTCCTGGGCTTTGCGGCCGCCAGCTTTTTGCCGGAGCCGGTGGAGGCGATCTTCTTGCGAAGCCGCTCCCTTTCCTTCTCCATCTCCGCGGCGGAGATGTTCTCCTTGCCGAATTTGCGGAAATTTTTCATGGTCTCGTCGGCCATCTCCTTGGCCTCCTCCAGGATGGACCGGGCCTTGTCGTTTGCCTCCTCCAGGATGCGGTCCCTCTGGGCGTCCAGCTTCTCCTGACGGGCGGCGGTCTCGTTCTTCAGCTTCTCCAGCTCCCGGCGGTAGGCGCTGATCTCCTCCTTCTCCCTGTCGATGGTGCGGCGGCTCTGCTCCAGGTTCGTCAGCAGGTCCTCAAAGGACTCCTCCTGCTCGGAGAGCTGCTTTTTCGCCTCGTCGATGATGTAGTCCGGCAGCCCCAGCCTGCTGGAGATGGCAAAGGCGTTGCTCTTGCCGGGGATGCCGATGAGGAGCCGGTAGGTGGGCCGCAGGGTGGCCACGTCGAACTCGCAGCAGGCATTTTCCACTCCCTCTGTGGAGAGAGCGAACACCTTCAGCTCGCTGTAGTGGGTGGTGGCCATGGTGCGGATGCCCTGCCTGTGGAGATGCTCCAGGATGGCGATGGCCAGGGCGGCGCCCTCAGTGGGATCCGTGCCGGCTCCCAGCTCGTCGAAGAGCACCAGGCTGTCCGGGGTGATATGCTTCAAAAAGGACACGATGTTTGTCATGTGGGAGGAGAAGGTGCTGAGGCTCTGCTCAATGCTCTGCTCGTCCCCGATGTCCGCGAACACATTGGTAAATACGCCCAGCTCGGAGCGGTCCAGGGCCGGGATGTGGAGGCCTGCCTGGCCCATCAGGGTGAAAAGCCCCACGGTTTTCAGGGAGACTGTCTTTCCTCCTGTGTTGGGGCCTGTGATGATGAGCAGGTCAAAATCCTCCCCCAGCGTGAGGGAGATGGGCACCACGGACTTCGGGTCCAGAAGGGGATGGCGTCCCTGGCGGATCCGGATCCTCCGCTCGCTGTTAAAGAGGGGGCGGCTGGCGTTCATGGAGAGAGCCAGGGCTCCCCGCGCGAAGATGAAGTCCAGCTCTGTCATGGCCTTGTAGTCCGCCCGGATAGCGTCCACGTGCTGAGCAGTCTCATTGCTTAAGTCCGCCAGGATGACCTGGATCTCCTCCTGCTCTTTTCCGTAGAGCTCTTTCAGGTCATTGTTCAGCTTGACGATGGACATGGGCTCGATGAACAGGGTGGAGCCGGTGGAGGACTGGTCGTGGATCATGCCCGGCACCTGGCTTCTGTACTCGGCCTTCACAGGGATGCAGTACCGGTCCCCCCTCATGGTGATGAGGGCGTCCTGCAGATAGCTGCGCAGAGGGCCGTTCACAAGGGAGGTCAGGGTGGAGTGTATCTTATCACCGGCCAGACTGATCTGGCGGCGGATGTGCTTCAGCCCCGGGCTGGCCTCGTCGCTGATCTCCTCCTCGCTGATGATGCAGCGGTCAATCTCGCCCGCCAGATTGGTGAGGGGCTCGATCTGGTCAAAGTAGACGTCCAGGCAGTCGGCGGCCTCGTCCACTGTCTCGTGGCGGCCGTAGGACTTTGCCCTGCCGGCGGCTTTCAGGACCTTGCAGATGCGAAGGAGCTCTCCGGCCCCCAGGGTTCCGCCGATCTCCAGGCGCTTCAGGGAGTCGCTCACCGGATCGCAGCCGGAGAAGGACAGGCGGCCCTTCTTCACGATCCTTGTGAAGGCGGCCTGGGTCTGCTCCTGGGCGGTCTCTATTTTATTGATGTCCGTGTATGGCTTCAGGGAGCGGCAGGACCGCACGCCTCCCGGGCAGGTCGCCTGGGCGGTGAGAAGGTCCACCACTTTGTCAAATTCCAGTTTTGTCAGTGTCTTATGATTCATGATAGGTTCACCTGTATTCCATGTTTTTTGTCAGATTTTGTCGCACTTTGCCGTGTCCTGTCGGTATATCCCTGCGCAGCAGGGTGAAGCGAGTTCCTCGCTTCAGATTGCGCTTTTGCGCAATCATTATACCGCATTTACAGGGGAAAGGAAAGGATAATTATTGAACATTGCGGGGGGATATTGTATACTAAAACAAGGATTGCACAAGGAGAAGATGGTCATGGAATATCATGAAAATCCTGAGGAGAGCAGAGAGGAAAACGAAGAGGAAAAGAAAGAAGAATTTTCCTTTATGCAGGAAACCATCAAGGATGAGAACGTAGGATACAGGAAGATCCGAAACATGGTCTTGAGATATGCGGGCCTTGGTCTGATATTCGGACTTGCGGCCTGCCTGGGATTTTATGCCCTCAGGCCATGGGCGGAGGACCGGTTTTCCAGCAATCCCAGGAAAATCACCATCCCGGAGGAGGAAGAGGAGGAGACCCAGGAAGGAGAGGAAGGACAGACAGAAGAGACCTCCCCTGTTCTCACAGTGGATGATTACGAGGAACTGAACCAGGCTCTTGTGACTGTGGCGGGCACGGTGAACAGGAGCATGGCGGAGATATCTGTCCAGGTTTCCCAGCCGGAAGGGCAGGACCAGGCGCTTGTGGACGAGGACAGCGTGGCGGGCGTCATCTTTGAGGACAACGGCGTGGAGCTCCTGGTGGCGGCCAAAGGTCTGGCCGTGCCTGAGGGAGGCTCTCTGCAGGCCCGGCTTGTGGACGGCAATTCCTACAGCGTCAGTGTGAAGAGGCAGGATACCAACCTTGGCATTGCGGTCTACGCCATTGCGAAAAACACCCTGTCGGAAAATGCCTGGAACCAGATCCAGACAGTGGCTCTGGGCAGCTCCGGGAGCGTCTCAAAGGGAGATCCTGTCATTGCCATCGGCAGCCCCTTCGGGTATTATGGAGGCATGGGCATTGGCGTTGTCTCCTCCACCAGGGAGACGGTCAGCCGGGCGGACGGAGACTACAGCCTGCTGTGCACGGACATTGGCGGCAGCACAAGCGGCACCGGGATCCTGCTCAACACGGACGGTCAGATCATCGGCCTGATCGACCAGGAGCGCTTCTATGGGGACGGGGAGTCCGGGCCTGTGGCGGCCTACGGCATCTCTGACCTGAAGGACGCCCTGGAATTTCTGTCCAACGGGCAGGCGGTGCCCTACATCGGCATACAGGGGGTCACAGTGACAGAGGAGCTGACAGACAGCCAGGGCATTCCTGCCGGCGTTTACGTGCAGGAGGTCAGCGCCGACTCGCCGGCCATGGCGGCGGGCATCCAGAGCGGCGATGTGATCACCGAGGTGGACGGCACTTCAGTGACCACTCTGTCCGGCTACAACAACGCCCTGATGCAGCAGGAGACAGGCAATGAGATACGGGTCCGGGGGCAGCGCCAGGGAACCGGCGGCTATGTGGACATCACTTTCCGGGTGACTGTGGGAAGTAAAGAGTAAGAAAACGCAAAAGACGCAAACCTTAAAAGACGCAAGACAATTAGAAAATTATCAGAAAGAGGCATTTTATATGAGATATATCAACACTCTCTGCGAGGGAGAGACCATCAGGAACATTTACCTGTGCAAGGGCAAACGTTCCGCTGAGACAAGAAACGGCAAACCATACGACAACCTGATCCTCCAGGACAAGACAGGAACACTGGACGGAAAGGTGTGGGATCCCAACTCCAGCGGCATCGCGGACTATGAGGAGATGGATTTCATCGAGGTGTACGGTGAGGTCATCAGCTACAACAACGCGCTGCAGCTGAATATCAAGCAGATCCGCAGGGCCTACGAGGACGAGTACAACCCGGCGGACTACATGCCTTCCACGGAGAAGGATCCGGAGGCCATGTACCAGGAGCTCTTATCCTACGGCCGCCAGGTGAAAAATCCGTACCTCCGGAAGATCATAGAGTACTACTTTGAAAATGACCCGGATTTCATCAAGAAATTCAAGAACCACTCTGCGGCCAAGACGGTCCACCACGGCTTTGCCGGCGGCCTTCTGGAGCACACCCTCAGCGTGGTGAAGTTCTGCGAGTACATGGTGGGAGCCTACCCCATCCTGAACAGGGATCTTCTCTACACCGCGGCCATGTGCCATGACATCGGGAAGATCAAAGAGCTGTCTCCCTTCCCGGCAAACGACTACACAGACGACGGCCAGCTTCTGGGCCACATCGTCATCGGCGTGGAGATGATCAGCGACGCCATCCGCACCATCCCGGATTTCCCGGAGGTGCTGGCGAGCGAGCTGAAGCACTGCGTCATCGCCCACCACGGCGAGCTGGAGTACGGCTCCCCGAAGAAGCCGGCCCTGGCCGAGGCCATGGCCCTCAACTTCGCGGACTGCACAGACGCCAAGATGCAGACGCTGACCGAGATCTTCAAGGATAAGCAGGGCAGCAGGGAATGGCTGGGATATAACCGGCTCTTCGAGACAAACCTGCGCCGGACGGAGATGTAAATAGTATTAAATGTATTTGGGGACGTAACAAAGTTTAAAAGTGTTACGTCCCAAATTCATATAACTGGTGCGTAAAAGTGACACAAAGGGGAATATTTATGCAGAAAAATGATTTGGTGACAGTGCGGATAGAGGACATGGGCACTGGTGGAGAGGGCATCGGAAAGGTAGACGGATGCGCTCTTTTTATTAAGGATGCAATCATCGGGGACCTGGTGGAAGCAAAGATCATGAAGATGAAGAAAAACTATGGGTATGCAAGATTAATGAATATTCTTGCGCCCTCACCTGCCCGTCAAAATGCAAGGTGCAAGGAGGCCAGAAGATGCGGCGGCTGCCAGATCCAGGAGATGGATTACAGGCAGCAGCTTGCCTTTAAAAAGGGCAAGGTGGAGAACAACCTTCTGCGGCTCGGCGCAGTGCCAAAAGAGGTGCTGGACGCCGCCATGGAGGGGATCATCGGAATGGACGAGCCCTTCCGTTACCGCAATAAAGCCCAGTATCCCATTGGCAGAGACAGAGAAGGCCATCTGACGGCAGGCTTCTATGCCGGACGGACCCATCAGATCATCCCCCTGCCGGACATGGACTGCGCTCTGGGGGCAGAGGAAAATCAGCCTATCCTGCAGGAGATTCTGGCCTTTATGGGGGAATACCACGTGCAGCCCTACGACGAGGAGTCCCACGCCGGGCTGGTGCGCCATGTGCTGATCCGCAAGGGCTTTGCCACCGGAGAGCTGATGGTCTGTCTAGTCATCAACGGAGACGCCCTTCCCCACAGCGATGTGCTGGCAGAGCGGCTGTCCTCCATCCAGGGCATGACGAGCATCACCTGCAGCGTCAACAGGGAGAAGACAAATGTGATCATGGGAAAGGACATAAAAACCATCTGGGGGCAGGACTATATCACAGACTACATCGGCGATGTGAAATTCCACATTTCTCCCCTCTCCTTTTATCAGGTGAACCCGGTGCAGACGGAGCGGCTCTACGGCACGGCCCTGGAGTTCGCCGGCCTGACGGGAAAGGAGACGGTGTGGGATCTGTACTGCGGCATCGGCACCATCTCCCTCTTCCTCGCCCGGAGGGCAGGATGCGTCTGCGGGGTGGAGATCGTCCCCCAGGCCATCCGGGATGCCAAAAACAACGCCGCTATCAACGACATTTCCAACGCCCGGTTTTATGTGGGAAAGGCGGAGGAGGTGCTGCCTGGCATGTACGAAAAAGAGGGGGTGCAGGCGGATGTGATCGTGGTGGACCCGCCCCGGAAGGGCTGCGAGCAGATCGTGCTGGAGACCATGGTGAAGATGCAGCCGGATCGGATCGTGTACGTCAGCTGCGACCCCGCCACCCTGGCCCGGGACGTGAAGTACCTGCGGGGGAACGGGTATGAGCTGGACAGGGTGAAGGCGGTGGATATGTTCCCGCATACGGTGCATGTGGAGACGGTCTGTTTGATGTCAAGGGTGGAAGGTAAATAGCCGTGAAAGCCCTGTAATACTGCGGTTTTCGCGTAATCGGACATATTTGATATATTTGGCGTTGGGCAGACAAAACGCTTCTCGGTAACTTATCAAGGCATGATCCGAATCAAAAAGTGTGAGAGTTGAGTTGCCACGATAGATGTCATTATGTTGAGTTGCAGAGTTAGATGTCGGGGAGTTGTGGCTGTGAGATAGATGTCAGAGGAGGAGTTGGATGGATTTTACTACAGATATATTTTCATTAGATAAGCCGTCATCGGTAACATTTAACTTAGTTGGAACAAGGCTGCCAAACAATCACGATTTGTTTTCTCGTTCTAAACAAAAAGAGCTTGTCGAACAATACTCAGCGGCTCGTATATTTTTGAGAGAGACTGAAACCGATGATTGGAAACACTGGTTTAATCCAGTTGAGGATGATGTAACTGATAAAGCCTTTAAGTTGATTTTTAGGTCACATTTTTATGAGACTGCATTGTTTTATTATAATGCTATCGTAGATATGTCTTGGACACTATGCTATGTGTCGGCAGAATTTGCCTGTAGCCAACAGGGAAAAAGAGTAGATTTATCCGGAATAAGACCTATTGATGAGGCAGCAACATTACTTAGAAGTACTGAACGAAACGTGACATCACCTACCGCTGAGAATAATCCCTTTGAGTACCTGAAAATGATGTGCCCTGAATTTATTCCCGCCTTCGACCAGATTATTGATTTTTGGAATGATTTTTCTGATTCAGAAATAAGGAAACGTTATAATTTTTGTAAGCACAAAGGAAGACCAGCATATCAGGAAATTGAAGAGTTATCTTCTGGGCGAGTGATGGGCTTTTATGTTCAAAATAAAGACACGGGAGAGAAGATACAGATGGCGTCAGATATTAGTGATGTCAGGTATTCTTTTTCACTGGAGGATGCAATTGTGCAATTGGTGGATTTTGATGACAATAAGCTCTTTCCATACATCAGAAAGTTGATAGATACACTTGAAGATATACTGAAGCCATCGCCGATGATTTAAACATGAAAGAGCAAGTCGCCTATCTGGTTTATTACCATTAAGGAGACTTGCTCTTTTTATGCTCCGATGTCGATTGTGATACCGGACTTGAACTCCACGGTGAAGTGGTCGGCGAAAACGGTAATCTTCTCAATGAGCTTTTTAACCAGAGCCTCATCAAACTCTGTAATATCGGTTTCCTGCCCGGCGATGAAGTTCTGCAGTTCCTTAATCCGGTTCATGGCTTCTTCTTGGTGATGGCTGTCGAGCTCGGACTTTTCTTTCTGGTCGCGGAGCCGGAAAATTTCGTCAGCGATGGCATCGTAGTCTTGTTTGTTATCTGCTTTCTTGATGAGCTCTTTTTGCAGTTCTTCAAGCCTTGCCTGAATGCCGTCTGGAGAGAGGGTGTCAGCACCCACTACGGCCTTGGCGATATTCTGCTGTAAAGTTTTAAGGAAAAAGTCTCGCTCGGTGAGGATTTGGTTGATGGCCTTGACCGTGATTTCCTGTAGTAGGAGCTCGTTTACCGTTCGATTGGTACAGCTCTTTTCGGCGGAGATAGGCTCCAATCGACTGATGCAGCGCCAGACGATGGACTTGCAGCCGTGGTTATTCCAGTGAACGCGCCGGTAAAGCTCACCGCAGTCTCCGCATAAAACCATCTGTGCAAAACAGTGATTGCAGGAGAAGCTGCGTTTCTTGCCTGTCGGGCTTACGTGAACTGTCCGGCGACGTACAAGCTCCGACTGCACCTGCATGAAGAGCTCCTTTGGAATGATTGCTTCGTGGTCGTCCTCGACATAGTATTGAGGAACGGTGCCGTTGTTTTTGATCCGCTTCTTTGTTAGAAAGTCGGTGGTATAAGTCTTTTGAAGAAGCGCATCGCCCATATACTTCTCGTTGCGGAGAATTTTGTTGATGGTGCTGGTGTGCCATTTTGTCTTGCCTGCGCCAGTGAGAATACCGTCGGCCATAAGCCCATCGGCAATCTTATTCATGCTGGAGCCTTCGAGATATTCTCGGTAGATGCGCTTTACGATTTCTGCCTGCTCTGGATCGATGATCAGGTGCCCGTTGTCATCCTTGGTGTATCCGAGGAAGCGATTGTGGTTGATCTGCACCTTGCCTTGCTGGTAGCGGTATTGAAGTCCCAGCTTGATGTTCTGACTCATGGACTGGCTTTCCTGCTGGGCAAGGCTCGCCATGATCGTGATCAATACCTCGCCCTTAGAGTCCATCGTGTTAATGGCTTCCTTTTCAAAATAGACAGGTATGTTCTTTTCTTTCAGCTGCCGGATGTATTGGAGGCAGTCGAGCGTGTTTCGGGCAAATCGGCTGATGGACTTGGTGATGACCATGTCGATATTGCCTGCCATACATTCATCGATCATTCGGTTGAATTCGTTCCGCTTTTTTGTGTTGGTGCCGGAGATACCGTCATCTGCAAAGATACCTGCCAGTTCCCATTCCGGATTCTTTTGAATATATTCTGTGTAGTGCGTGACCTGAGCCTCATAGCTTGTTTCCTGTTCTTCAGAATCTGTGCTGACGCGGCAGTAGGCTGCAACACGGAGCTTTTTCTGAGCGGATTGTTTTACTGTATTTCCGACCTGCCGTCTGGCCGGAATCACCATAACATTTCCCATTAGCTTACCTCGCTTTCTATGAGGCTGTAGAGGTATTCTGCCTGCAGCCTTGAATCTTCATAGTGTTGCGCTGCCGTTGCCATGCGAAAGTTTGTAGGAGGCGCTGCAGGCTTTGTGTTCTTTTTCTTGTTCAGCCTGCCAAGTTTTCCGGCGCGTTCCAGACGCATGGCAGCAGCTTTATCGAAGGTTTCCTGATCGATGATGGCCGGGTAAAAATCATCTCCGAGGTAGTGCCTGTTTTCCATTAGGCGCTTTGCAGTGCCGTGATAGGTTTCGATGCCAGCAGCGGAAGCAGCCTTGGTTAGTGCCATCCCGGAGAGGTAATTTTCATAGAGCTTTCGTATTTTATCGGCTTCATCCTTGTTAATCGTGGCGCCGCCGTTTTCAATGCTGTAGCCGTAGGGTATATGTCCCATATCTTCACATCCTTTCCCGAAGTGTCAGACCGCATTTCAATTCAAAGCACACTTCACTTCTGGAGCGTACAATGATGCGGTTCACATATTCTTGAAACAGGTCATCATCGAATTCCTGGAGCATTCCACCTTTTCCCGTAAAGCGCAGGAGTGCTGCGGCTTCGTCAATTTTTGTGACATCTCCGGAAACTGCGTTTTTTAAGGCGTTGATCTCATCTCGGAAACTGTCCGCCTGCGAAAGCAGCTCGTTTGTTTCTTTATTGAAAAGGATCGGGTCGATGATGCCCTGTGTCATAAGCTTTGTCAGCGTCTCGCGCTTTTCTGTGTTATGAGCTAATAAGGTCTGTATTTCCTGAATGCGCCGAAGCGAGTCATCAGAAGATGTGTTTTTCAATGCGTCTACATATGGCTTTAGGATGATCCGGTGCGCGTAGACCAGCTTGTTCATCATGGTGATGAAAGCCTGCTTCAGATCATCGTCTTTTATAAAAAGCATATGGCATTTATCCTTATCCTTGATATGGGTATTGCAGCACCATGCAGCGTATTTATATCCGGTGCAGTGGTGAATTCGGCGCTTAAAGGTATTGCCACACTCGCCGCAGATGATTTTCCCGGAGAAAGTGTAGCGATTCTGATACTTATCACTTCCTTTGACGACACCTTTTTCGGTTGCCCGCTGATGAATAAAAGTTTGAGCGGCTTCAAAGTCCTCCCGGCTGATGATTGCCTCGTGATGATCTTTGACTAGATACTGCGTCTGCTCGCCGTGGTTGTTGTGCCGAACAAAGCGTGAATCCGAGTACGTTTTCTGAAAAAAGCAGTCGCCGACATACTTTTCATTGGAAAGCATCCCGCGAATGGTCGTGGCCGTCCAGTGCCCGTTTCGCTTGGTAGGAATGCCACGCTGGTTCAGATCGTCCGCGATGGCGTGGGTACCTTTGCCGGAGAGCAATGCCGCGAAGATTTCTTTCACAACAGCCGCCTGTTCTGCATTAATGACCATCTGCTCACCATCCCAATCGTAGCCGTAGGGCGGGTAGCTGACTTTATAGGTGCCGTTCTCGAAGCGTTTCTGGATTGACCATTTGCTATTTGCCGATATAGAAACAGACTCGCTTTCAGCCATGCTGGAGAGAATTGCCAGAAAAAGCTCGCTCTCCATTGAGCCGGTGTTGATATTTTCTTTCTCGAAATAGATGGGAATGCGCAGTGCAAGCAGCTTCCTTACCAGCTCTAAGCAGTCCGTTGTGTTCCTGCTAAATCGACTGATGGATTTTGTGATAACAAAGTCTACTTTACCGGACTTGCAGTCCTCAATGAGGCGTAACAGCTCCGGACGTTTGTCCTTCTTAGTGCCGGTAATACCTTCGTCGTAATAGAGTCCTGCGAACTCCCAGTCATCACGAGATGTGATGTAATTTTCATAGTGGGTTTTCTGTGCCTCAAGGCTTTCAAGCTGGGCATCAGAATCCGTAGAGACGCGGCAGTAGGCGGCTACCCGGATTTTCTTGAGTTTAACTTTCGCGCTTGCTGTTTCAGCGATTTTCGTTATCTTTTTCAAGGGAAGTTCCTCCTTTCTGTACGCCTATACATCACTCTAAAACGGCTACATATCAAGGGATTTTTGGCATTATTTCCGCGAACAAGGGAGAGAAAGTTTCGCGATTGATAGCGTTTAATTTGTTGAATTCAGTCATAGAAATGAGGCCGTTATCGAGCATCTTTTTTGCAATTGCCTGCGCTCTGCAGTAGTCCAGATCGCCCTGAATCCGCTCCTGCGTGAAATATCCAGATTGAACATTTGTGGTTTTGTCTGTCATAACATATCCACCTCCAGTTTCCACTGGAGATGAACTGTCGCTTTGAGCGGAATAAAATAAAAAAGAGGCCTACAGACTCTCCAAAGAGAAATCTGCAGGCCAGTTTGTTCCTGTTCTTACAATAATTCGTTTACTCTTTTCTGTATCGCCGCATAGTCATATCCTGCGGCTGTCAGCCTTTGCTTTCTTTCCGCGCCATTGCCTCAATCGCCGCGAATGACTTCTTTGGCGAGCGTGTCAATGGACTTAGTATTAGAGGAAGATACAGCTGACCCGGATGCGGTCGCAATGAAAGCGTCAAATCCGGCCGCTTTGACCTTTTTCATCATTGCTTCAGCGTTGGCCTTGACACTGTATGCGCCGACCTGTACTTTGTAAAGGCTGCCGCTTTGTACCATATAGGTGTCAAAACCTTTTGCCTTGAGCTTTTTCTCCATTGCGTCCGCATTCGCTTTCTTGGAAAAAGCGCCTGTCTGCACACGGTACAGCGTACCGGTGTTTGCGGAAGTGTTCCCGCTAAGCTTTGCCGTTACCTTGGAGGCCAGATCCCCAAGACGGGAAAACAGCCAATCTCCCGGACAGGACTTGTTGGCGAACCAGCGATGGACGGTCAATACCATTTCATCGGATTTTGGAGAATAATTCAGCGTTTTGTTTTTATCCCCCAGCCAGAGAAGTTTCTTCTTCCCATTCCGCTTGCAGATGTCCGTACACAGCTTCACAAGGGAATTGTAAACGGCAGTGGTCATTGCGTAGGGATGATTTAAGTCGCTGGCGCACTCGATGGTGACAGCCCTCTGATCGTTGGCGCTGCTGGAAGAACACCAAGAGCGGTTCTTCTCCTCCACGCAAAGGGCGATCTTCCCATCCTTTCCGATGCCATAATTGCAGCTGGCCTCTCTAGACGGACTGGTAAAGCATCCGCAGATGCTCTCCGCCGTCAGCTGGCCGACCACACAGTGGGGCGTAATCCGGTCAATGGAATGCGTCCTCTGCCCGGAGTGGTTGGGGCTGAGTTTTGTGTAAGATACAAGGGGACTGTTTGTGTAAGCCATTATTCATTACCTTCCTTTCCGTTTTCTGCTCTGTCATGGAGCTGTTCTAATACCGTTCTGATCTTTTCCGGGATCGGCAGCCCCAGATGTCCTGCATTCTCCAACAGGCTCACGCCTTCATTGGAGATGTAGAAAAAGATCACCGCTGTCCGCAATACCGCCCCGGTTCCGATTACCTGCACATCGATGATGTTTGCAATCCCGACAAGCAGGAAGATCAGCACTTTGCGGAAGATCCCTTTGAAGCCGACTGCGCTGGATAACTCCCGGCTGATGATGGCGCACATCACACCCGTGATGTAGTCGATCACAACGAAGGCAATGAGGGCATAAAGCAAACCGTCACAGCCTCCAAGGAAATATCCCAGCCAGCCGCCAAGTGCCGTAAAAATAAGCTGAATCATGCTCCAGAATTCTTTCATAACGAAATCCCTCGCTTTCTGAAAATGAAAAAGACGCCCACATGAGCGCCGATTAGTAGTCTTTATATAAAGTGTCTTAGTACACAATCCTGCCGGAAAAGATTTGTGCAGTTTATGACACAGATTTAGGTTGCTATTCCTGCCGGACAGAGTGATAGATACAATTACAAAAATCGCAGGAAGGAGGTCAAAAATGTTTACTGCGAAGGAACTAAACACTATCGATACTGGGTATTTTTCCATCATCGCATCCGGCGGCTGCACCGTAACGCTCCAGTCAAAAAACACCGGACACTGCTGGCACATCCTGCTGCAGGAGTACCCTCATTTCAGAAGCTATATGATCTATCACACCCATCACAGGGGAACACTCTACCACGAGCATGGCCACGGAGCCACGCTTTCCGGCTGCCTCAGCCAGATCCGAAACCACGATATCTACTGGCTTTCCAGGAAAAGCCGTTGCAAACACTATAAGGAGGTACGCTCATGAAGCAGAAAAACATCAAGGTCGCATACACCAGCCGCAGCTGCGGTAACTCTTACACGCAGGTACCGAAGATCCAGATGGAGGGGAAGTGGCTGGAAGAACTTGGCTTTTCCATCGGCAGCACCATCGTGGTGGAGTACGATGATGGCTCCATCCGCATCCGGCAGATGACAGAAGAGGAGCTGGCTGACCGCCGGAAAGCCGAACTGGAAAAAGAACTTGCAGCTAAGTCCGCAGCCATCCGAAGGCTCCGGAGAGACATTCACGAGGATTCCCGGAGATTTTCCCGTGTGGCTGAACCTGCTCTTGGCTACAGTACCCCATCTAAAAAACCTGCCAGATAATCCCCGGACTTACTCCTCCGTCAGCGTGTAGGTAATCTTCATGGTCTTATCCACGGTTTTTACCACCGCTGAAGAGAGGTTATTGATGGACGCCAGGTACGGCGTCAGAAGGTATGCCGTCCGGTACTCTTTTCCGTAGCTGCCTCCCCAGCCGATCAGGAAGTTTTTATACTGGAACAGGGGAGTGGCGGCATCATTGAGCCGTGCGCTCCCCTGAGTATGTATCACCGTGTCATCTGCCGTGACCTGAAAATCCCCGCCGATGATCAGGTCGCCGACCAATGTCATATATAGCTCACAGGTTCCCGTTTCGCAGAGCGGCTTCCATTTGGACGTGAAGCCGAACTCGATCAGAGTCACATCCGTGGAGTTTGCAAGGTTGATCTTGTAGATCCCTTTCTCGTCATAGGCCGGGACATAAAGATAGCCGTCCCTGACGCAGCACTTTACCACGCGCTCCGGATAGGAACCAAGCTCCCTGCTCCCCACGTCCATCAGCTTTGCATTGGAGAGCGTCCACTGGCCTTCCGTGAAGGAATAGTCCGATTTGGAGATCCTGATCCAAAGCATCACGGCATCCCCCGAAGAGTTTTCCTCATTGGAAAAACCGTACCAGTACCCGTCCTGACCATCCATGAACTCTCCATGCTTTGTATAACTTCCCAGGAATTCAAAGGTCTCCGGCGTCAGCACCTCATCCTCCAACACGGTATAGGTGGAATCATCCAGACGTTCGTTCAGCCCGATGGAAAAGACCGGAATCCGCAGCTTCCGTATCCGGACACTGTCATTTTCGTAAGTGATGGAGTAGAGCAGGCTGTTCTCAAAATCCATCTCCACAGCTTCAAAAAGGACCATCTTGTTGGCATCCGGGATCGACCCGATATCCGCAGCTTTTAACTGCAGGAAGGTGCTGGCATCCCCCACAAGGCTCCCATAGGCATTCTCACCGCCGAAGGAACTGGTGAGCGCTAACGCCGCAATAGTGCCGTTCCCCTGGCTGGGCGTAAACTCCCAGACAAACTTATAACCATTCGCAATAGGCATGCTCTCCGTCAGGTTCAGGCTTCCCCTCGCTGTGTTTGCCGTGGAATTCACATCGTTGGACGCATATGCCACCGGGAGGTTATCGGACAGCTCATAGATATGTCCCGTATCTTCTTCCAGGGCCTTGGAGAACAGCAGGATGCCGCCGATCATGTTGGGACAGATGGGCAGAAGGCTCCCATTCCACAAAACTGCCGCATCGTATTCCCCGGTGGCGGCATAAAAGATCCCCATCGGGTTCAGGCCAAGGATATTGTTTACTGCTTCCGTGATCATATTCTCTTCTGTGACGGTTTCCACATCCCCTGTTGCCTCATCCGTCAGTTCAATCGTCATAATGCCTTTCAAAACCATAATCATAATCCTCCTGTTGCTTAAGCAAGTGTGACCGGCCGGCAGAATGCGCCGATTCCAGTCCTTCCCGTCATAGTATCCGCGTAGCTTTTCTGTACCAGCTCCATAATTCCCACATCTACCGCTTCCGTAAGGCCTGTTGCCTGAAGGCCGCCGCTGACAGAAAATAGTGCCGCCGTCTCCTCAATGTCAATCCTGCCGTCCCAGGCTGCCGCAGCCGCCATCGCCTGGCCGCTGATAGAAGCGATGCAGTCTCCGATGCCAACTGTCCCGGAACCGTCCTTCATGCGAAGATACACGTTAAAGGTATTCGTTATGTTCGGTACAACGTTCTCAATCGGATAATACAAAGACAGGATGTGCTTCCCACTGTGCCAGGTCTCCACCGGATGATGGAGCAGGATCTCCGCGTTGTTCAGTTCAAAAGTCACATAACAGACCGCCTTCCCGTCCTCCGCCCAGGTCACCGGCAGGCTCACATCCACGGAAACCTCAGTGTTTCCAGAAGGAGCTTCTTCCGCAGCGTCTGTGGAAGTATCTGCATCTTCTTCCGTGCCGCTATCCGCCAAAGCCTCCGGGAACGGCACTACGATAGTCCCGGCGGCATTTGCACTCCGTTCCACCGGATCAGCCTCCGCATCTACGATGACCTGCCCGAAGAACTGCGCATGGTTTTCTTCTTTGGAAGCAAACTCAATGCTGATGATCCGCACATTTGTCTTCGCAATGGTATAAGCGGAGGCATTGGTAAATGTATGGATGCCGATCTTCCCGGCTTCGATCTGGTTTAAGAGGCCGGAGATGTTCTTGTCATTCTTTGATTTTGCCTGGGAAAGCCTTGGATTCTTCCCCACGCATTTCAGGCTCTGCCTGCCGCCGACCTTGACTGTAAAAGATGTCACGCAGGTGATCTGCCGGCTGTCTGCCTGCCCGCCGGAGAAGGTCAGCACATCCCCCAGGTCAAGTGCCGGGTTCCCGATAGTATCCGAATCGAAGGGCACATAATTGACCGCTGATAAGGATGTCAGGATATTTCTGCATAACTCCGCCCTTGTCTCTTCCAGTCCGAACTGCAGGAGCGGATTTACCCCCAGATTCATGGTCAGCCCATCATCCTCCTCCAGGGCATAATACTCAGCCGTCTGCGTCTGTTGGTTCGTGGAACTGACCGCCGTATACCTCGTAACAAAGTCGGAGAAGCTGCTGGAGAACCTGTGTTTTTGTAAAATCTCCATCACAGGTGTATTCCTGTACTGCCGAAACTCCAGCTTCCCATCCCGGTTGACGCAGAAGAAACCGCCCAGGATCTGCGCCGTAAAATACAGCACATCCCGGTAAGTTTCAATATCATTCTCCGGGTAGATGGAGAGCAGTTCCGATCCGTTGGGAAGCGCTTCGATCTCTGCCTGGCTCTGCGCCAGTTCCACCCCGCAGGCTGTGCTGCACAGCACCATCATGCCATATGCCGTCCCGATGGTCTCAAAGCCATTGAAATCCCTGTCAAAGCGCAGCATATAGTCGTAAGCTTTCAGTTCCAGCACATGGGCTGTCCGGTTTGCCTCGCTTACTTCAAAGATCCCCATTGGGACAGCTTCGTAAGTCCCGTCTGCCAGCCGCAGGTGATAGGTCAGTTCTGCCTTTGCACCCTCAAGCGTATAGCGGTCGATATCCAGGAACAGGCTGATCCCCATCTCAGCCGCATACACTGATCCAAGCTCGATTTCCGAGTTGCCGCAGCACTGTGCTGTGATATAGCCGCTTCCTTTGACGATATCCTCCTGATCAAAGGGATACTCCGCTCCGGCTGCAGTTGTTATCTTGCCCGTCCAGTAATACTTCCGGGTGTTCCCCTGCACCGCCTGCAGGAATGCCTCACTCACCGGATACATAGGGCATCACCTCCACTCTAAAATTCCTTCAGCGTAAAACTCACTGTCCACAGCCCCTTCCGGGACGTATCCTTCACAAGAGAAGCCTTGTACCCCTCCACATACATCTCCGCCGTCTTCACCTCCAGTGTCTCCGTATCGAAATATCCCACTGTGATCTTTTCCTGCTGCTTAAACCCCGTAAGGGTCTTCAGCCACTTTACCGAAACAGAAAACGTCACCGGGATGCTCACCACACCAGAGCGCACTACATCCCGCTGCACCGTCCCGGCCTCCGTCTCCCCGCCGGAATCCGCTTCCACATCATCCATCTGCACCTCATAGGAATCCGGCAGGGGGAGGGCTGTGCCGTCAAAAGTCAGATACTGTATAAATGCCATCGCTTACCTCCCTCCTGACCGCAGGTTCTGCCTCGCCTGCGCCGTCACCACCAGTTCATCCAGCAAAGTGCCTCCCACATACACCGGGATCACGATATTGCCCTGCCGGCCGGAAAAACCGGACAGTGCCTCCGAAACGGCAGATGAGATCGCGGAGATCATATCCGCCATGCTGCCTCCGGCCATCATCCCATCTGTATCTCCGTACCCGGACACACATGCCTTTGGAGTGATGACCATGTCCGAAGCCACATCCTTCACAGCCTTTTCCACCAGGCAGCGGCTCTTTTCAATGCCGCCAGCCAATCCCTTCATGAAGTCAGGCATCCACTTTTCATAGTCAGAGAGCGGTCCTTCATCCGGAGCAGAGAAGTGGAGGAAAGACGCAATCTTGCTGGCAATGCCGGATACCGTGTCAACCACCGCCTGCACCATGCTCTTGATGCCGTTGATCAGCCCCTGTATAAAATCCTTGCCCCACTGGAGGGCTTTCCCCGGCAGGCTCGTGATAAAGGAGATTGCGCCGGAAAAGCCGTTCTGCACAACCGATGCCAGCCCGGAAAGTGCGGAACGGATGCCGGAAACCAGGTTTTTAAAGGCATTGACCGCCGCGTCCTTTAATCCTGTGGCGATATTCACTACCGTGGTCTTGATGCCGTTCCAGATATTCGAGGCTGTATTTTTCAGTGTGTTCCAGATCTGTGAAATGAACTGGGAAAGTGCAGAGAAGATGTTCTGGATGCCCTGTTTCAGCGCATTTGCCGCATCGACCGCTGTCTGCCTGATGGTGTTCCAGACCTGCGCGGCTGTATTCCTGATATTGTTCCAGATATTGACGAAAAATGCGGAAACCTGCGACCACAGGCTGCTCCACCACTGCGGGATAGCAGAGAAGAAATCCACAAATTTCTGCGCCGCCGCAGGGATGGTTTCCGTAAAGAACACCACCACCTTGTCCCAAAGTTCCATCAGCTTTGCTGATACCGTCTCCCAGAGCTGGCCGAACCATTCCGTGATCGCGCCCCAGTTTTTCACAATGGCTATGATCGCGGCAATGGCCGCAGCCACTCCGGCAATGATGCCGATAATCGGAAGCAGGGAAATATTCAATGCTCCAAAGGATACTGCGAGGGCCGCGATAATCGGCACCAGAGCGGTAAAAGCCACAAGCAGCGCCCCGAGGATCACCACGAAGTTCTGCACCGGCTCCGGCAGCATGCCAAAGATCCCGCTCACAGTCTCAATGACCGCCACCAGGGGCGGCAGCACCACATTGGCAAGCTCCACGATCTTCTCGCCCAGAGGGATCAGGGCCTGCTGGAGCTTCCTGGTATTGGCCTCCATCTCCTGCATGGGAGTGCCTGTCTGGTTAAACAGGTTCTGTGCAGAACCTGCCACACTGTCGTAGGTTTCGCCTACAGAAGTCAGGGAAGTGATGAACCTGAGATTCCCATCCTCGGCCATCGTACCGAAGGCTTCCGCCGCCATGTTCAGGGCCTGCTGCTCGTTGGTACAGTTTGCGATATCCGCCACAATGGAATCAATGACCTGCTTCTGGGTGGCTTCCCCGTTCTGCCATGCCAGGAACAGGGACTGGGTCTTCTGGGAATACAGGTCAATAGCATCCCCGATGGTCCCGTCTGCCAGACGGGTGGTCACCTCGTTGATGGCGTCATTAACCTTGTCCAGGTTGTACGCGCCGCCCTGCAGGCCGTTCTGCAGGAGCTGGAAATACTCGGATGCGGAGTAGCCGGCCTGGGCGAACTTGCCGGAATACTCGGACAGGTTATCGCCCAGCTCGTTGGTCTTATCCAGGCCATTCTGCGTACCCGTGACAATGTAATCCATCGCCTCCTGCGCCGTCATGCCATACTGCTTCATCAGGGCATTGACGCCGCGCAGGGTCTCGTTCATATCGATGCCGTACAGTTCATCCAGCGTCAGCGCCTGCTGTGTCAGGTGGGTAAGGTCGGTATCGGAAAGCTCCCCAAGGTTCTTCTTGACCATGATAACCGCTTCCGCCACGGCGTCCATGCTCTGGCCAACACCGGATCCATAGACTTCTTTGACGACTGCGGCGCTGGCTTCTGCTGCGGCACCCGTTTCCCCGAAGTAAGCGTTCACCTTCGTGACTGCATTTTCTGTCTCCGCATAAGCGGACACCGCCTTGTCCCCGATATCCTGGATTTTATCCCCAACGGCAGAAAGCTGGTCGGCGGCTTCCATGAGGGCTGCTCCCTTTGTGGCTCCTGCGATCTCCCCGATATCGCCTGCGGCATCCTGGGCAGCGTCACCCACATCATTCAGATCCTCGATCAGGTTCCGGATCGCCTGCCCGTCATCCACCGTATCCAGGGCATCGGTCAGCTGCTTAATATCCGCCTTGCCGCCGGTAGCAGACTTCCCGATTTTCTCGATAGCAGTCTTTAGCTGGTCTGAGGATGCTGTGCCGTTTCTGATGGCATTTACCAATCGGCTTCCCAGCACATCTGCATAATCATCTACGTTTGATTCCGTAGCGGCAAACAGCTTGCTGAGTCTCTCTGTATTCGTAGAGAGACGCTCCTGCTCTGACTGCAGGCCGGACAGATCCGCCTTATAGCGGTTCAGCGTCCCCCTGGTTTCTTCCACCTCGCGTTGGAAGGCCATGTACTGGTCTTTTCCAAGGTCACCATGCTCAAAGGCTTTCGTCACTTCCTCCTGCGCCTGCTCCAAAGCCTGCAGTTTTCTCTCAGTATCCCCGATGGCAGCCTGCAGCAGTTCCTGCTTCTGTGCTAAAAGCACCGTGTTGGACGGGTCCAGCTTCAGGAGATTGTTCACATCCCGCAGCTGGCTCTGGGTCTTCTTTATCGAATTGTTGACGTCAGACAGCGACTTTTCCAGGCCGCTGGTATCGCCGCCGATCTCCACCGTAATCCCCTTGATCCGGCTTGCCATGTGTCACCACCTCCTGAAAATGGGCATAGAAAAAGCCCGGATTGCTCCAGGCAGGTTAAAATAAATCAAAATCTTTTTGTGTGGCCACCACCGCATATTTATGCTCATCGTTCCGGCTCTCCACGTACATGTCGTTGATCAGCCCGATGCTCAATAAATCAAGGTCACAGATGGAAAGCCCCAGCTGCACACACCGCAGCAAAAACAACGGAGTCGTCATTTCCCGGTCAGTTGCGCGAAGTTTTTTTTAGCCTGTACCTCTGTCCTTGTGTTCAGCCCCCAAAGCTCGATGATCTGCGGCAGCACCTGGTAGATGGAGAAGGTGTTAAATCCGTCCAGCCATTCTTCCGGCGTATCCGCGATGGAAGGGTCTGCGTGCTTCGCCATCACATAGGCGATATTCTCAAACATCTCCAGGGAAAACAGGTCGAGGCTGGAATTCTCAGGGTCATTCTTGTCGATGCTCTTTTCCAGGTCCCGCAGGTCTTTGAAGATATCCCTGTGGAATTTCATCCGGTAAATCCTTGGAATAGCTGCGGAGGCCTTGAAAGCGACCTCCTGTCCGTCGATCGTGATCGTTTGCTTCATGCTCATGGTTTTCCCTCCTATGCCTTTGTTTTAGAGCTAAAAACGGCTTCCGTCTTCCCTGCTGTCCCGGTAGGAACTGACAGCGCCGCCTTTGCCGGTGCCGCCTGCTGTGTTTCCGGATCAACAGGTTCGGCGGTCTCCGGCATATATACGGAAGAATACCAACCGGTGTAAACTGTATCCGTGGTAGAATCGCCCGTCCTTGCCTTTACATAGCCGTTTGCCAATGGTGCGGCTGTGATGGAAAGCGTCTCCGTCTGTACCTCGATCTCCTCCTCATTGGTAGTGGATTCGATATTCGGCCTTGCGGCGGAACAGTTATACAGCACATGGCGGATCTTCTTTATATCCCCGTCAAACTCGAAGAGCAGCGCAAAGTTTGCGGTCTCCACGTTGGCATTCTCCACCAGCACCTGGTTGGTATCCAAAGACTCCTTCAGCACATCCGTCCGGAAGCTCTCCGGCACCATGGCAAGTTCCAGATCCCCCTCATAGCCCATATTGTTGGAAATGGTATAATAGGCATACCCATCCGCGTAAAAATTGGACGGCTCGCCGTTGGGCTCCAGGGAAAGGGACACTGCGCCCGGCATAGCCACCGGCGTCCCGAATGTGACCTCCCCGTCTTCATCCACCGTAATCAATGCGTAATGCACGTTGCAGATGTTAAATTTTACTTTATTCTTCTTATTTGGCATTTACATTCCCTCCATATCAAAAGAGTACAGGACCTCGTACAACTTTTCGCTGTCGATCCAGGTTTCCGTCTTGTTATAAAAAAGCCCCGCCGCATCAAGCGTATCCTCCACCTTCTGCTCCGAAGCAAGGTCTTTATAGTCCGTATATAGCTCCAGACGCACCTCGCTGATTTTATGGTACACTTTCCCGTCTGCGGAAAAGTTATCACTTCCAGGAAGCAGATAGCAGAGGAACGGCGGCTCCGGGGATTCCCCTTCCGCAAAGTGGTCATAGGCATAGGGGATGCCTATGCTGTCCAAAATGGATAATAATTTTTCCATCTCATCCCTCCAGTGCTTTTCGAATTTCTTCCTCCAACTTTTCGATACCTTTCTGCTCTGCGGAGGCGATGTGCGGTTGTGCCGCCACCCGCCCACCGCTGCGCTTGGCATGTCCGAACTCCAGGAGGTGCGCCAGCTGGTAGCGGTTCCTGGAATGTACCACCACCGTCAGGCTGTCTGATGTTTCCTTCATCTTCTTTACCGCCCAGCTTTTGGCATAATCCCCGGTGTCCTTCGGCGCATGGGAGCGGATATCATCCCTTACTGCATCCCCGGCATTTTTGACTGCCTGCTTCACATCTTCAGCGGCGAGATCCGCATATTCCCCAAGGGTATCCATGATGGCATCCGCAAGGGCATTGACTGAAACATTCTTCTCCATGCTTACCGCCTCACTTTCTGGCATTTGAGCTTTACCGATTTCTTCTTGAAATTTTGGTGGTCAATGCCAAGGATGTTGTATATCCCACCCTTATACACGACTCGGTATTCGTCAGGAGTAACCTCCAACACAGCTTTGCACCACCGGACAGTAAAGTCGGCCTTGGTGTTATCCACCACCATACCGGCTGAGGTGCTCTCATTTGGAGATTCCCCGCTGATAGTGGCATAACAGGAATAGAAATCATCCCATTTGCTGATATGGTTCCCAATGTCATCCACCACAACTGTGTTTTTCTGTATGGTGATCTTCTGATTCAAAAGAGCGATATCCATCAGAATCCCTCCTTCCGGCTCCCGAAAAGCAGTGCCCTAAGCGTCAGGTTTAAAGCATGGTGGTCGGCTTCCTCCCGGTGTTCGTAAAGATATGCCGCCGTGAACATCACGGCAATCTTCCCGTTCGGCGCTGCGGCAAGGTCATCCTCACTGTCCGTGCGGAGGATATCCATGCACTGCTTTACAGCAGCACTGATCATCCCTTCAATCAGGGCATCGTCATCCCCATAATCTACCCGGAGATAATTCTTCATTTCTTCCAGCGTCACCATCTGCATGATCTCCTTCCCAGGAAGCGGCATCCCAATAACCAGAGATGCCGCCGTCATTTATACTCAGAGGGTCACTTAGGCACTGGCCTTCTGCGCCAACACCTTCACCGCCTCGGAGAGCACAAGCTTCCCGTCCACCCTCTGGGAGCCAAGGAAGCCCACCTGCCCGTTGGCGGCGTACAGTTCGTTCAGCCGCTTGAAGGAACGTCCCTGGCGGTCCGCGATCCAGTAGTAGCTGAAATCACCGAAGGCAATGGTCTTAGCCCCTGCCGCGATCACCGGCATATAGGCGGACGTCTTCACCGGCCTGCCAAGCAGGGTA
The DNA here is from genome assembly GCF_016900595.1 of Faecalicatena fissicatena. Taxonomy (NCBI): domain Bacteria; kingdom Bacillati; phylum Bacillota; class Clostridia; order Lachnospirales; family Lachnospiraceae; genus Faecalicatena; species Faecalicatena fissicatena. The sequence continues at coordinate 65,116 of NZ_JACLYY010000005.1, read as the reverse complement.
TCCGGCGTACCAGCCACAAGGGATGGCTGCCACAGGTACTGCCCGGTGGAATCCTTCAGCTTGCGCACCGCCTTGATGGTGGAGTCGTTCAGCACCCATACCGCTTTCTTGCGGTAAGGGGATTTTAGGGAGTAGAACAGGTCCATCAACTCATCCGCCGTTACGGCAGTAGAGGAAGCCGCCGTCACCCCAGTCTCCGCGCCGCCGGTGGCCGCAAGGATGCCCAGGGGCTTTCCGGAACCGTCCCCGGTAAAGAACGCCTCTTCCTCCTTCGCCCCGATCCTTCTTGCAAACTCCTTCGCAATGTAGGATTCCAGGTCGAAGACGCTGTCATTGAGAAGCTCCTCGGACACCTTGATCATGGTGCCTACTTTGTAAGCCCCGATGGATACCTGGCCGAAGGAATCATCGCTTTCCGTATAAGCCCCTTCCTCATCAATCCAGGACGCCGTTCCTTTTGTTGCCACCACCGGGATCTTCCGGTCACCGCTGGAAGTACGGATCACCTTTGCCAGCTGACGGAACATGTTTTCCTCTTCCAGGACTTCCACCAGGGTGCGCTCATATTCATCCGGCACCAGGTACCCGCCCTCGGAATCTGTCCCTTCCTGCAGGGCATTGACTACCGAGGGGAGGGGAGCTTTGGAGCGCATCATATCCCAGAAGCTGGTACGGTACTCATCGGAAGCACGGCCGATCCTCTCAATGGTCCTGCCGCTCATAGGCTTCCCGGTCAGGGGCTGGTTCACAGGCTTCTTCATCTGTGCGTCCAGCGCTTCAAGGCGCTCCATACGGGAGATTTCCTTCCCAAGGTCGGTGATTTCCTGCTCCATACGGGAATAGGCGGCGTCATCCTCAGCGGACAGCACACCCTTATCGGTCCTGTGGGAATCCAGGAATGCCTTCGCCGCTTCCCACGCCTTTGCCCTTTTTTCTCTCAGTTCTAAAATCGTCATAGCCATGTCCTCCTTAAAATCTCAATAAATCAAGCCGCTCGTAGAGGCTGTCTACGCTGCGGCCTTCCAGTTCGGTTTTCGGTTTCGTTTTGCATTTCGCCGCGATCTTATCCATGAGGGAGTTGACCACGGCGGCTTTGGAATAAAGCATGGTGACTGCTGGCGGATCCATGTCCTCCGGCAGTTCTGTCCTTCCCAGGATCCCATCGGCAAAGCCAAGCTCCACCGCCTTATGGGCATCCATCCAGGTTTCCGCATCCATGAGATGGGAGAGCCTTGCACGGGACAGCCCCGTCTTGATCTCATAGGCATTGATGATGGAGTCTTTTACACTGGATAACATCTCAATGGCCTTCTGCATCTCAGCGGAATCTCCCCATGCAACAGTAGCGGGATTATGTACCATCATCATCCCTACCGGGGAGATCAGCACCTTCGTGCCAGCCATTGCAATGACAGACGCAGCTGAAGCCGCAATGCCGTCAATCTTGACCGTCACGTCATGGGGATAATCCATCAGCATGTTATAGATCTGGGCTGCCGCCACACAGTCCCCGCCGGGTGAATTGATCCAGACGGTGATATTGCCGGATCCTGCCATCAGTTCCTCTTTAAAAAGAGCCGGCGTGATATCATCATCAAACCAGCTCTCCTCGGCGATGGTGCCGTTTAAGAACAGCGTTCTCTCCACTGTTTTCGTCTGATTCTCCTGGTCCGTCACCGTTCTGTTCTTCCACTTCCAGAACTTCTTCATCGGTTCCTTCCTCCTTTCCAGCCCCAGACGCCGCAAAGATTCCTGCGTCCTTCAGCTTTGTCATATTTCCATTGATCAGGTATAAATCGCCGCCTTCCTCTGCCGGGATGCGGTCCAGGTTTTCCAACTCCCGGATATCGTTGGCGCTCATCCAGCCGTTCTGCCTGCCCACAGCGTAGCCGTTCATGCGGCTTGCATAATCGCCCCGCAGGAGCCCTTCCACGTTGAAGCGGACAAAATACCGCTTTTTCTCATCCGCAGAAAACAGGGTTCTTTGGATGGACTGCTCCCAGCGCACCAGCCAGGGTTCCAGGGTGTATTTCACAAACTCCAGGGACTGCTGCTCAATGTTGGAGAAGCTGGATTTCTCCAAGTCACCGACCATGTGGGGCGGCACCCGGAAGATCCTTGCGATCTCATTGATCTGGAACTTCCTTGTTTCCAGGAACTGCGCCTGCTCCGGCGAGATGGAGATGGGCGTGTATTTCAACCCCTCCTCAAGCACAGCGATCTTGTTGCTGTTTGCCGAGCCCCCGAACTGACTCATCCAGGAATCCCGCACCCTCTGCGGGTCCTTGATGGTTCCCGGATGCTCCAGCACACCGCTTGGCTGCGCGCCATTTGCAAAAAATTTGGAGCCGTATTCCTCTGTGGCAATGGCAAGGCCGATGGCGTTCTTTGCCATCGCAATGGGGGAGTAGCCCACCAGCCCGTCAAAGCCAAGGCCTGGGATATGTAGCACATCCGAAGGCTTCAGCCGGACAATGCTGCCTTTAGAAATCGGCGCATCATCTGCACTGGTAGTGTATTCGTAATAAAGCTGCCCCTTATCATCCCTGTCCACCGCCATCCGGTCAGGCATCAGGGGATAGAGCGCCATCACCTCACCGCGTCCGTTCCGGATGATCTGCGCATAGGCATTCCCCCATAGGAGAAGGTGCGTCATGAGCGTCTCCCTAAACACGAAGGAACTCATCTCCGGGTTCGGCTCATCATGGAGCAAAAGGTACAGCGGATGGTCAAGGGCTTTCTCCTTGCCGCCGTCCTCCTTATAGCGGTAGAGGTGGAGTGGCAATCCTGCCACAGCCTCCGCCAGAATACGGACGCAGGAATACACCGCCGTCATCTGCATCGCGGAGCGTTCATTTACCCGCTTTCCAGCTGCGCTTCCCCCGAAGAAAAAGCTGTAAGCACTGCCTGTAGTACGGTTCTGGGGCTTATCCCTGGAACGGAAAAGCCCGGAAAAGAAACCCATCTCGAATCACCATCCTTCCTGAAATTAGACATAAGAAAAGCACCTACCTTTCGATAGATGCTCTTCGAAAATAGAATTGTTGTTTTTTCTGGCGATCAGCCGTCCAGCAGCCAATCCACAAGGTTCAAGGACTTGATACCGTCATAGGAGGCGTCCAGCCCCGGCTCAAGGGACAGCACGATCTTTTCGTAATTGTCCCGGATCTTTTGTAATGGGGCAAGCTCACGCTTGCGGACATCTTCGCTCTGCATAGATTCCGTTACCTGAATATAGAGTTTGTCGTCAGCCGTGGTGGCGATGAAGTCCACTTCCTGATTGTCGATCTTCCCGATGGCCACGTCATAGCCCCGGCGGAGCAGTTCGAAGTAGACCACATTCTCAATGGCGTGTCCGCTGTCCCGGTTGCGGAATCCCAGCAAGAAATTCCGAAGCCCGATGTCCACGATATAGTATTTGCCCAGGGTGCGCAGGTACTCCTTGCCCTTGATGTCAAACCGCTTGATTTCATAAAAGAAGTAGCTTTCCAACAGTGCGGCGATATAGGCCTGCACCGTGTGGGTGCTGGGGGTTCCTTTGCGTTTACCATCCTCCAGGAGTCCCTCGTTCATCAGCGTGTTGCCAATAGAGGAAACTGAAACACTGCTGCCAATGTTGTCCGCAAGGAACAGGACGATCTTACGCAGAAGCGCAGAGTCGGTGATCTGACGCTGGCCGCGCCGCTTTTCCCGCTCCAGAATATCCCGCACTACCACGGTGGAGTAAATGCCTTCCAGAAGGCTCAGGGCTTTTTCCTGATCCAGTCCGATGTCCGCGATTCCAGGCATCCCGCCAAAACGCATATAGGCGTCAAACATTTCCCGCAGGTCATAGCGTTCGCCGTTTTTATCAAACACTTGCCGGTGAGTTCCGCCCAAGGCGCTGCTGGTTTCCCGCACTTCAAAGTTGTGGAAGTCCAGGAACTCCCGGAATGAGAGAGGCAGCATTTTGATCTCCACGCATCGTCCGGAGAGATAGGTGGAATACTCGGAGGACAGCAGGTAGGCGTTGGAGCCGGTAATGTAGATGTCGCAGTCCAAGTCTACCCGGAAAGAATTGACCGCATCTTCCCAGGCATCGATCCGCTGTAGCTCGTCAAAGAAAAGGTACATCCGCTTGCCCGGAATGGCTTTTTCCTTTACGTAGTGGTATACCTCATCCGAGGTCATGCTCCGAAAATCGTGGGATTCAAAGTTCATCTCCACGATCTGTTCCTGTCCTATGCCGGTTTCCCACAAATGCCGAATCATCAGCTTTAGCAGGCTGGATTTGCCGCAGCGTCGGATACCGGTGATAACCTTTACTGGTTCCGTGTCCTGGAAACCGATCAGCTTTTTCAAGTATCGATCACGGTTCTTGAGTTCATGTGATTCTATCATGGCGCATTCCTCCTGTTGCTCTTATCATAGCACAAACCCTCGATGAAATCAAGTTTATGCTATCAATAGCACAAACTTATCATTTTCGACAAAAAATGCACTGTCAGATAAACAACAGACCACGGCTGTCATAAACCGAAGCACCTGAATCGTTCCCACAACGAATTGCACGATCAAGCCCCATAATGGTGGCGATTGCTCCATCTATTTTTTCTGTAGATTTTTCCTTGTCCGCCTTGATGTTGCCTGCCGGATCGGAACGGATGAAGATGTTGTCCATCATCCACCGCAGCACCGGGTGTCCGCCGTGGGCAAGTTTTCCCTCCAGCACCAGCTTCATCAGTTCTTTGGTCGGTGGAGACATATCCTTAAAGCCCTGCCCGAAGGGAACGACTGTGAATCCCATGCCTTCCAGGTTCTGCACCATCTGCACGGCTCCCCAGCGGTCAAAGGCGATCTCCCGGATATTGAACCGTTCTCCTAACTGCTCGATGAATTTCTCAATGTAGCCGTAATGTACTACATTGCCCTCAGTAGTCATCAGTACACCTTGCCGTTCCCACAGGTCATAGGGAACATGATCTCTGCGCACACGCAGGTCAAGGGTTTCTTTCGGTATCCAGAAGTAGGGCAGAACATAATATTTATCCGCCTCATCCAACGGCGGAAATACCAGCACGAAGGCCGTAATATCCGTGGTAGAAGACAAGTCCAGTCCGCCGTAGCAGACGCGTCCCTCCAGATCGTCTTCGGAGACCGGAAACGCACAGGTGTCCCACTTGTCCATCGGCATCCAGCGAACAGACTGCTTCACCCACTGGTTCAGCCTAAGCTGTCGGAAAGCGTTCTGCTCGCCGGGGTTCTGTTTCGCGGATTCACAGGCAGCCTCCACCTTGTCAATGCCGACCGTGATACCGAGAGAGGGATTGGCCTTTTTCCACACCTTCGGATCAGTCCAATCTTCATCAGGTTCCGCACCGTAAATGACCGGATAGAAAGTTGGATCGACCTTCCTGCCGTCGAGGATATCCTGTGCTTTCTGGTGGACTTCATAACAAATGGTGTTCGTATCATTTCCGGCAGTGGTAATCAGGAAATACAATGGCTGCATTCTGGCATCACCGGAGCCCTTAGTCATTACATCAAAGAGTTTCCGATTCGGCTGCGTGTGCAGCTCATCAAATACCACACCGTGTATATTAAAGCCATGCTTACTGTAGGCTTCAGCTGAGAGAACCTGATAGAAGCTGTTAGTCGGCTCGTAGATGATACGTTTTTGAGAGGTCAGTATTTTAACGCGCCGATTTAGCGCCGGACACATTTTTACCATATCCGCAGCGACATCAAAAACGATGGTAGCCTGCTGCCTATCAGCAGCACATCCGTAGACCTCGGCGCGTTCCTCACCGTCACCGCAGCAAAGGAGTAGGGCGACAGCAGCGGCCAGCTCTGATTTTCCCATCTTCTTTGGAATTTCGATATAGGCCGTATTAAACTGCCGGTAACCATTCGGCTTCAGGACACCGAACAGGTCGCGGATGATTCGTTCCTGCCAATCGATCAGCTCGAAGGGATTTCCTGCCCATGTTCCCTTGGTGTGGGTAAGCTGCTCGATGAACATCACTGCGAAGTCCGCCATTTTTTTACTGTAATGAGAAGTCTCTGCCATGAAGCGGGTCGGTTTATAGTTTTTCAGTTTTCGCATTGGCACGATGGCCGCCTCCTTTCAGAGCAAAATAAAAGATCACCATAGCGATCCGGTATTGGTACGAGAGAAAGAGCCTTCTGGCTCAGTCTCCCGGAATATTCATATTCAGGGTTTTATGCTTAGTTGTAGTTCTCAAGCAGGATGCAAAGCGCCATCTCTGCTTCGTTGCAAGTGGGATGAATGTCCCAACCTCTGTCGTAGTTACAAACGGTATCATCGTCAATCTTGATCATGAGCTTGCTGATCCTGCCGCCGTTTATACCGTAGGTCTCGCTCGGCTCATCATGGTGCTTTACCCAGTAGTGGCACTTGGTGTATTTTTCCTTGTCCTTGGCCCCCGGGATGCCGATAACTCCTTCGCTCCACATTTTCTTATGCCTCCTTTACCGTCATCTTGAAGGCTGGGATGAGGGCGTGCTCGTCGCTTCCGAAGTGGGTGTAGCGCTCCTTGACCTTTACAATTCCGTCCAGCGTGCAGCCGAGCTCCTCGAATTTAGCAATGGTTTCGATCAAGCTGCTGAAGGTGGAGCTGATGGTGAATTCTTTTATTCCGAGCTTCCGGCAATCTGCAAGGATCGCTTCGATGTCGTGATCCCAGATGACGTCAGCGAAGTTCGGCAGGTCATTTCCAGCTTCCTTGCTGTAAAGGTAGGCCTGTCCCAGTGTCCACTGACATCCGATCTCTTCCCAGCGCATTCCTGGTTTCGCATTTTCTATGGCTTCGATTGTGTACTTCATGGTGTTTCCTCCTTGTGGTTGTTTTCCCTTTTGGTATGTACATATATCACTCTAAACGCTTGTAATAGCAAGCTATTTATCGAAATATATGTGACAATTTTGCGTGAAATTCTGAGGCATAAATCGTACCTTTTCATCCATATCAGCTCACTACCTTCCGTATACGATCAATGCCGTAGATGACACTCAGGCTGGAACCGTTGTCCCAATTCACTATGAGACTCCCGGTATCGTCGACTCCTGTGACGGTTCCCTTGGTGCCGATGGGAGGAGCCTGTACATCGTCCATCTGTAGAAGTTCCACACGAGTGCCTGCCGGATATCGAGAGCGGAGCGCTGCAAGCTGCTCTTTCGTGATCATTCGCATGCCGCCACCCCCTTTTCGGGTGCGCCGTTTTTCCAGCTTGAGTTGCCGGAGAGGTTTTTAAGGAGAATCTTGCGCTCTGCCTTATATTCGTTTCCGATGAAACCAAGTCGCAGGAGGAAACAGCGGAATGCGTACTTTTCATTGGCGCTGATACGTTTCAAATCTCGGCTCATTTTGCCAAGGGCGGTAATGAAGTGAGTGTAGGCTTTGACCGTTTCTGGATCCGGCATCTCTGTGAACCAAGGGAAGCTGACCGTATCCTCTGACACCTCAATGTCAAGGTCGTCAATGCCGAGTGCCTTCTTGATGAGGTGCTCCTTGGCGGTGAGGAGGTTGGTAAGGTTTCCGACCGCCACCTTGTCGAGTGGGAGGCTGATTGTGAGGCCGATGGCTTTGTCGTCGCTTTCATCCTCCTCGGTATCCTCCGGTGTGAAGCCGTCCGCGATCAGGTTGTGGATGAGGCGTTCCAACTTGTCTGCGTCATCACAGGTTACACCGCCTTCTTTGTCGACCGTGATGTCGCCAATCTCGTAGGCGCACGTTGGCATTCGCATGTAGACTGCCTTGTCGCCGGTGAGATTTTCGATGGCTGCAACCAATGCCTTCCTGTCGTTTCCAATTACGTTGTAATTTGCTTTCATGAGTGTGTTCCTCCTTTATGGAATTAACGTTTTTAGACTGTGCCTTGCGGCTGTTATATACATCACTCTGAAAGCCCTATTTATCAAGCGATTTCTAGCATTTTCTGAGGTAGAAAATCGCCAAAGAATTCGAGCGGAAATTGTGTACTATACACTTGCCGTAGGAGATGTCTCGACTTCCTTTGCCAGAGCTGAATAAAGGATCTTTTCGCCGTTTCTTATTACATACACATTTTCCGTATCGCCGGTATTCTCCACATAGCGGCGAAGGATGACAGAGGTATATTTTGGATCAAGCTCCATCATGTAGCAGATACGGTTCAGCTGCTCGCAGGCCATCAGTGTGGAGCCGGAGCCGCCGAAGGTATCAATAACGACAGAATTCTCCTGAGTGGAGTTCTGAATAGGATAGCACAGAAGGTCGAGTGGCTTTGAGGTCGGGTGATCCTTATTGCGCTTTGGCTTATCGTAGTTCCAGATGGTGGTTTGCTTGCGGTCGGAGTACCACGGGTGTTTGCCGTTTTGTAAGAAACCGTAGAGCACAGGCTCATGCTGCCATTGGTAATCGGAGCGACCGAGTACGAGACTGTTCTTTACCCAGATGCATACACCAGCGAGATGGAAACCTGCGTCGATGAATGCTTTTCTGAAAGTGAGCCCTTCAGTATCTGCATGGAAGCAGTAAGCAGCTCCACCTTTTTCGAGGTAGTCAGCCATGTTCTTAAAAGCAGCCAGCAGGAAATTATAAAATTCCTCGCCCTTGAGAGAGTCGTTTTGGATCGTAAGGCCGTCCGAGGCTTTAAAGGATACGCCATAGGGTGGATCGGTTAGAACGAGGTTTGCTTTCTTCCCGTCCATGAGCATCTCCACATCTTCTGGCGAGGTGGCATCTCCACACATGACTTTATGCTTGCCGACCGTCCAGATGTCGCCGAGCTCCACGAAGGAAGCTTTCTCAAGAGCAGCAGTGAGGTCAAAGTCATCATCAGCGATATTTTTTTCATTCCCTGTGCCGAGTAGCTTATCCAGCTCACCGGCATCAAAGCCGAGGAGCGAGAGGTCAAAGGACTGATCCTGCAGGTCAGATAATTCGACCGACAGCATTTCCTCATCCCAGCCTGCGTTTAGTGCCAATTGATTGTCCGCAAGGATATATGCACGTTTTTGTGCTTCAGTCAGTTTTTCAGCAAAGACGCAGGGTACGGTTTCATAACCTTCCTCGCGGGCAGCCGTGATGCGGCCGTGACCGATGAGGATGTTATAATCTGAGTCAATGACAGCAGGGCTCACAAAGCCGAATTCCCGGAGAGAGGCGCGCAGCTGTGCGATCTGTTCTTTACTATGCGTCCTGGCATTTCGGGCATAGGGCACCAGCTTATCAATGGGTACCTGTTCTAATTTTTGTGTGTTCATTTACATATTCCTCCTGCTTCGAAGCAGCTGTTCCATTACGCTGTCCTGCGGGCTGCCCTCAAAAGGCTCGGTGCAGTTTTGCTTCACAATATCGTAGATCTCATACCAGAGCAGGTTGGCCTGCTTCTGAAAATTCATCAAAAGCTGTGTAAAAGGACTTGCAATTGCAGCGCCGGTAGTCGGGTGCTTTCCGAGCATACCGTATTTGCTGACCGCTTCCGAGCACTGAATGTATCGAGCGAAGGCCTCAGAATAGCTTTCAAGCAGGCGCTTGTTTACCAGTCTTTCGCAGCCGCGCTCCTTGAGCCACAGCCATGTTTCCTTATAGATTTCATCTGCGCCAAGGGGCTTACCGTCCTTCTGCAGAGCAGAAAGATAGTCGTCTGGACTTGGCATATCCATGCCTTCCAGCTCTACACCGTCACCGATGTCGTCAACATCGAAGTCGGTCATGTCATCGGTGAAGTCCGGCAGCTCCATGCGTTTTGCAGGTGCGCCTTTCATAATTTTGTCGGCGAGGGCGTCTGGCTTGGAGCCAGCTTTGATACGCCGCCCGCCGCGATAGGTTCCGTCTTTCGCCATGTTAATCACTTCCATTTCTATGGTGCAGGGTTTAATACCCTGTTTGAATTGCAATTTTTGCATAAAAGACCCCGCGCCGTTTTCCGGGCAAAAGGGTCGTAGAGATTTTGACCGCCCTACCGGTCGCCACGCTCGTGGTGAATCTTCTCGTGACACGAACGACAGAGACTCATGAGATTGGACTCGTCATTCGATCCTCCCTCGGAAAGAGGCACGATGTGGTGGACTTCCTCAACCGCGACATAGCGTCCTTCCTTTAAGCACTGCTCGCAAAGCGGGTGCTTGTGGACATATCTGTCTCGGATTCGTTTCCAAGCTCTACCGTAGCGTTTGCCGGGAGAGTAGCCGCGTTGGAACTTCTCGTAATGTTGTTCCATGATCTTGGCGTGATCTTCACAATAAACACCGTCTGTAAGGCGTGGGCAGCCGGGATAGCGGCACGGTCGTTGTGGTTTTCTTGGCATAAGCCGCGCCTCCTTTCAGGGCATAAAGAAAGCCCTGCAGGACAATCCCGCAAGGCTTGTGTGCTGCGCGTACAGCAGTTCTTTTATTCTTTTCGCTGATTATATACTATCATAAAAGGCGGGTGGGCATCTTAGGACAAAGCCGGACATTTCGGGCGCATTTCAAATTGCAATAGGATCATCCGGAAGCGTCACATGCAGAAGTGCTTTTCCATGCCAGCGCCTGATGGTGCGGGCATCTGCACAAAGCTCCATGCCGATCTGCTCCCACGTAAGACCGTGGATGTACCGGTATTTCAAAACCATGCGCTCGTCTGTATCAGGAACTGCCTCAATGACCTCTCGTATCTGTTTCTTAAGGTCTGATAGCTTTTCCAGCTCATCGGCGATTTTCTTTTCCAGTGTCCACAGCTTCTCAAGCGTCCGGACAAATGGTGCTTCCGTATTTTGGGAAGTCTGTACGCGGTCTTTATCATATTGGATGGCCGACACGTTTCCTGCCATCTCACGCAAGTTTTGTGCTTCCATCGTGTCGGACTTGATTCTCTGGTCAAGGCGGTAGGCCTGATGGAGATATTCTTTTACTGTCATAAGGACTTCGCCTCCTCTCGTAGTTTGTATATAAGGTACTCGCCGTCTACGTTCGTTAGGGCTGCGTACCAGCTGGATCGAAAGAAACGTTTACACTCCATTGCATCCGATAGGGCGGCTTGATTACTGGGCTTCTTTTTTAGGCGCTTTAGGGCATCCCGGTAATCTTTCACTGCCTGCAGCACGATGGCATTCACGAGATTTTCGTATGGATCGGTCATCACACCACCTCAAGGTCTGCTTTGACCGCATCAATCAGTGCGGTCTGTGTCATCTCTTTCTTGGATAGCGCCTTTACGATCCTTTCGTCAATCGTGCCCTTGGTAATAATGTGCTGGATTACCACGGTGCCGGATTCTTGACCTTGCCGCCAGAGACGGGCGTTTGTCTGTTGATATAATTCCAGAGACCACGTAAGACCGAACCACACAAGGGTGGAGCCTCCGGCCTGAAGGTTCAAACCGTGACCGGCAGAGGCCGGATGGATGACTGCTACAGGAATCTTTCCCGCATTCCAGTCAGCAATATCGCGGCTAGTCTTAATCTCACGGACGTGGAAGCGCTTCTTGATTCGGCTAAGGTCATGTCGGAACCAATAGGCTACAAGGAGTGGCTTTTCATTGGAAGCCTCAATGATGTCCTCCAAAGCGTCCAGCTTCCTATCGTGAAACTCAATGACCTCCCCGGTGTCGGCATAAATGGCACCGTTTGCAAGCTGTGCGAGCTTGCCTGTAAGCGATGCGGCATTTGCTGCGGTCACTTCACCGTCGGGGAGCTGTAATATGAGCTCCTGCTTCAAATCTTCATAACGGCTGCGCTCAGATTCGGAAAGCTGCACGTCATATTCTGTTGAAACCAGCTCCGGCATTTTCAGGTGGTCGGTAGATTTCATGGAAATCGTGATATCCGAGATCCTCTGATAGATGGCATCCTCTGCATAGGGCAGCGGCTTGTAGGAATAGATAATCTCGCCGTTTCGTTTGTCCGGCATGAAGTAATTTGCCCGGTACTGCGTAATAAAGCGTCCGAGACGTTCGCCCATATCCAGCACTTTAAACTCTGCCCATAGATCCATGAGACCATTTGAAGAGGGTGTGCCGGTCAGGCCAATCATCCGGTGAATCCGTGGCCGTACTTTCATCAGCGACTTGAAGCGTTTTGATTTATGATTCTTGAAGGAGGACAACTCGTCGATAATCACCATGTCGAAGTCAAAGGAAAAGCCGGATTCTTCAATAAGCCACTGCAGATTCTCACGGTTGATGATCGTGATGTCTGCGCCCTGCATAAGTGCAGCTTTTCGCTCCTTCGGTGTCCCGACTGCGACCGCATAGGTCAGATCTCTTAGGTGCTCCCATTTCTGGATTTCCGCTGGCCATGTATCACGGGCGACTCTTAGGGGAGCCACCACTAAAACGCGATGCACCTCGAAGCTGTCAAACAACAGATCATATACTGCCGTCAGGCTGATGATCGTCTTGCCAAGTCCCATATCTAAAAGGACTGCGGCCACAGGGTGCGTTTCAATATAGCGAATGGCATAGTCCTGATAATTATGTGGATAGAAGTTCATCGATCATCCCTCCAATCTGCTCCGGATCATCAATGATGTATACCCGGTAGCCGAGTTCCCTAAGTAGCCTGTGGCGTGAGAGCTGAAGTGGACGTGGCTTTTTCCCAGGTGCCTTCAACTCTGCGAAACCGATATGGCCGTCAGGGAGTAAGATAAGGCGGTCGGGCATTCCTGCGAAAGAGGGACAGACCAGCTTAAGGGCTATGCCACCGTTCTTTTTCACCGCCGTCTTTAACTTGTTTTCTATCTGTTTTTCTATCATTGCTAACCTCCGTCAGGAGTTAATTTCAAGGGATGTGCAAGGTGTATCAATGTTATTTACAGAACTTTTTTTTAGAGCTATTTTTAAAGGCCTAAGAGAGTTTTTATATAAGACCTTGATACACCTTGTCATAGTCCTGAATTACGGCAGAAAATCTTCCTCTGCGTCGCCCACCTCATGAATCTTTAAGCCCTTGAAATAGCGCTTTCGATTCAGTGTCAGCCGTTCAAATCCGGCTTTCTCCAGCGCAAAGTAAAAGTCTGCCGTGCTGCGCACATACTCATTGCAGTCCAGCGAGTAGTTGCGGTATGCCTGGTAGAGTGCCGAGGAGCTTTCCTTAAAGGACTCATCCACATCGCACTTCTCGTCCAGAAAATGTCCGAACCAATCGTTCTGGCTTCGATATTCATTGATGGCCTTTGTCACGCAGTCCGGTACGGGAATCTGGTAGTCCAGCGCGATGACCTTTTTGGCACCTTCGATGATCCATGCCAGGATGCTTTCACCGGCATTTTCATACAGGTACTCACCGTAATTTTTGATGTCAGCCTTGCCCTCAATCTTGGCATTGAACGGGATCACGATAAGCCTGCGCCAGATACCGTCATCGGAGGCGGAGACGCGAGGCAGATGGTTCGTATACAGCACCAGTGTATGGCAGGGCTTGAAGGAGAACGGATCTTTATACTTTTTCTCTGCAAACACATCATCCGTGGAGCAGAGTTGCTTGACGGTAGAGTCGTTGAGCCTTGCGCCTTCCTGCATTTCTGCAGCAATCAGCAGACGTTTGCCTTTAACCTCAGCCATTTCCGGCTTGATGTTCCTGCGGCAGCCGACTGTCAGGGTGTCTGCGGATATATTTCCACTGTAGAGTCCCAGAACACGGGAGATGGCATTCCAGAAGGTGGATTTGCCGTTGCGTCCATCACCATATGCGATGATGAGCGCCTCTACAAAAACTTTTCCGATAGCAGCAAGACCGCAGATCATCTGTACGTAATCGATCAGCTGCCCATCCTTCTGAAAAATCAGATCCAGATTATCCTGCCAGAGCTGCGCTCCCTTACTGCCGGGTGATACGGACGTGATTTTCGTAATAAAGTCATCTGCAGAATGTTCGCGGGCTCCGGCCATACCTTTTCTGAGGTCATAGGTTGCCTCCGGTGTGCAGAGCAGAAAGCAGTCCGCGTCCAGATCTCTCGGAGAGATTTCCAGCATCGGATGTGTCTCTTTAAGGGTAGATGTAATATTCTTAGAGTCGCGCCTGCGAACAGCAAAGCTCTGATAGGCCTTTGCGGCAAGGAACTCCTGATAAACTTCTATCTGTTCATCGCTCATCAACTGTTCCGCTTTGGCCTTGGATGTGTTATCAAGGATTTCCTGCGCACCACAGCTTTTGAGTTTCTGAAGAGCCTCCATCATATTTCGATTGGCTTCTGCGAGCTGCCTACGGGTGAGCTCATGTGCAACGGCCTGTGCACCGGGCTCTGTTTCCTGCCAGTAGTGATCGCTGTATCGGATAAAATGGGTAGCTGGTGAGTAGCGCAACTCGTTTGCAAAATACTTCGAGAGAACTTCAGCCTGCCCCACATCGGAAAAGTCTTCCGGCTTATAGCTGTTCTCGTCGTTATAAACTTCCGGAGGAACATAACCGTCCTCACGACTGATCTTGGAATAAAAACGCTGGGCACTGTGCCAAATGGTATTTAGCTCGCTGTTATCCAGAGGTGGTACGCAGATTGCGGCCTTTTCCAGAAAACTCTGGTATGCTTTTTCCGTATCGCCGTATTTCTTTATGACGATACCGGCAAAACGGGACATGGTAGCGTTACGGCTTCCTTCCGGGATTACGACGTCCATTTCATGCCCGCCGGGCAGGTCTGCATCGAACTCGTCGTCGTTTAAAAATTCTGTGAGGTTCATGCGACCGGGATAGAGTTCCACATTCGGTTCCTGCGTTCCGAAGAAGAAACGGGCAGCATCCAGTGCTTTCGTATCGAAATAAGGGAAGATGGAATTGACCAGTTTCTTCATATCGCTATAAAGGGTGGCATCTGTCACCCGCTCAATGGGAAAAATCACATGGAACTTTGGCCTCGCCGGTTTACCGTTTTTCTCGCGCTGATTAAAACGGCTGTAATGGATAGCGAGGCACACTCCGGGAAATGCCTCCAGCACGTCTGCCGGTGTGATCCAGTCTTTCGGATCTTCCGAATGATCATTATCACAGTCCACGGGAAGGCAGTCTGCGGAGAGGAAATTGTCGCTATTGCGATAGTGATTCTTGTACTCCGCGCACACATAGTCGTGACTGACTGCAGCTCTCATACTGTTTGCGTCCATGACAACGGTCTTATGCGGATAAGAACAGTTTCCGGGATTGCCGATGAAATCAGCGCTATACAGGGTAAACATCAGTCGTACACCTCCTCCGATTCTTCCTCCAGCACCTTCGTGATAAATTTCAGAGCGCGGATCATGGTTTCCAGTTCGCAGTCGCCGCCAAGGGTGACTTCAAAGCCATTGCAGCCGAATCTGTCCGTAAAAGGCGTGACATGGATATCTGTGCTACCTTCGTTGGAAATGCGGAAATAGGTACGTCCACCGTGGCCGGTGTCGCCACCTTTGTATCCGGTCGTTCCTGCTTCTACCTGCAGAATATTGGCGCTTACCACATCGCGGGTATAGGTTGTAATCTTGGTGCCGTCGAAAAGCTCTCTGCGATTTTCCTTAATTTCATACATAGCGTTAAACCTCCAGACATTCTTCTGTAAAATAGCGCAAGTGATAGTTCTTCCACTTGGCGCGTTTGATTTCTGCTTCCATACCGGATGAGATGCGGCTACCGAACACCCAGACCTCGGCGCATTTGCTCATAAGGCCATTTCCGAAGAAAAGACCAAGCTCACGTTCTTCCGGATTGTCATCATCAAGGAACTGTGGAAATAGCAGATGCGGCGCGATAGGGATATATCCTTTGTCCACGGCAAAGCGGCTGTAGCGTTTGGCATTAGCTATGTTTTCTTCCACATCTCCGGAAAACGGAGAGCAGATGTAGACGATAGGCCGGAAAGCACGAAGGGACTGCTTTTCATTTGCAGCAATCCGGGAGAGCGCTTCACCTGCAGTTGGGTCAGGATAGCCTTCGCTGTTGCGATAATCGTTGCTCACTCAAAAGTCCTCCTTTCCGGGCAGATTTAAAGGCGTCCACCTCTAATTTCCACTGGAGATGAACGCCTGATTTGAGCGGACGATTTTTAATCTTTTTTGTAGAAAGGCGTGACGTAACCGTCTGCGCGGAGTTTCAGGCCTTTTGCCCACAGCGGAGTCCTGCCCATCTGTTCACAGAGAACGTCGAGAGACATGCGAGGGTCTGCTTCGATAACCAGTTCGTCATGGATATGCATAACGATGGAGCAGCAGCGCAGCGTTTTCATAGCATAGCAAAGAATGTCGCGGGAGGTAGCCTGCACGATGTTTTCCACAAATTTCGGCCCGTATGAATCGAGCCGTTCCCACTTCTTTGTGACTCCGACACCTTCATAGGTGATACACTCGCCGCCGAATTTATTGGTACCGACCTTCGGCTTTACATAGGAGAGGTTCCGTCCGGAGGGCAGCGTGATAAAGAGCATCCCGGAGCGGCAGGAGAAGGTAAGTCCATAGCTGCTGGTTGTATGTTTATACTTCACAGCCTCCATGACAGCGCGGTCGACATCCCACCAGAATTTTACGATGTTGGGATTTGTCTGCCGCCATGCGTCCACCAGCGGAGGAAGTTCATCTTCAGTTAGGCCCATCTCTATAGCGCCCATTGCCTTTAAGGCACCGACTGAGCCGCCGTAGCCGAGAGCCAATTCCGCAATTTTGCCTTTTTGACGTAGGTGGCCGTTAATGCCATGCTTCTCGACCGGGACATGGAACATCTGGCTGGCACTGGCGCAGTAGATGTCGCCTCCGGTTTCAAAGACTTTCTGGCGCCACGTCTCCCCTGCATACCATGCGATGACTCTTGCTTCGATGGCACTGAAGTCAGAAACATAAAACTGCATGCCGTCTTTCGGTATGAATGCTGTACGGATCAGCTGGGAGAGCGTGTCTGGTACATCCTCATATAGGAGTTTTATTGCATCGAAGTCTCCGGATTTTACAAGAGCACGTGCAGCAGCCAGATCTGGGAGATGGTTTTGCGGGAGGTTTTGCAATTGTATAAGCCTGCCCGCCCAGCGACCGGTACGGTTGGCTCCGTAAAACGCAAACATGCCGCGAGCTCTTCCGTCGTCACAGACTGCCCGCTCCATCGTCTGGTATTTCTTTACGGAGGATTTGGAAAGCTGTCGTCGGAGCTCCAGAACGGTCTGAAGCTCTGGAGGAGCGGTTTTAATAAGCTCTGCCACGACTTTTTTTCCAAGGCTGTCAGTTTCGAGACCGTTGTCAGAAAGCCACTGTTTCATTTGCTGGACGGAGTTTGGATTATCAAGTGCTGTCATATCTTTTATGGCAGCAGTCAGTTCTGACCGAGAGCGGGAGTCCATTTCGATGGCTTCCTTCACAAGATCCATGTCGAGCCGGACACCTCTGTCATTGATTTTCTGATCGATGTGGTATTCATCCCAGATCTCTTCTGGCACGGGGAATTTGTCAAGTCGATTTTTAATGCCAATTTCGGTTTCCACATCGCGGATGTTATATTGTTTGAAGGCTTCCCACTTGTCCGGCGCATGAAAAGGGCGATTCCTCGTGCGACCGCCATTTGCTTTCGTCGGAGCGCAGGGCACGGAAAAGTATTTGATCAGATTTTTCCCTTCTGTGAGCTTTTGTTTTTCAAGACCGAGGATGGCACCGACGCCTTCAAGCGAAAGCGGCAGTCCCATTGTGGCCGCCCAGACCATAGAGCAGCGCCAGCTTTCCGGATTTAAGAAGCGGGCGCACTCGGCAGAGAGAGGATGGTTATCGTGGAAGGGATCAAGGCCTACTCCAAGATCACGAAGATATCGGGATAAGCACACCCGTTCAAAATTTGCATTGAAAGCCCATTTGATGACAGTATTATCCGTCAGGGCTTCTATGATTTTCTGCGGCAGACGTTCTCCCTGTGCAAGATCAATAACCGTCACATCGGAGCCATCGGCGCTGTAGCTGAAAAGGAGTACTTCAAAATCCGGCGACTCGGCATATTTATAAACACCGCACTTGGATAGGTTCACGTCGCTGTAGGTTTCAATATCAATACTGAGTGTTTGCATAGATTTTCACCTCAATTCAAACAAGCGGCTTAAGATCACGCCCAAGCCGCCTGTCGGTACTGGATTATTTCAGGGCTTCCATACGTTTGATATGGTATTCGTCGTCCTGCGCGGCTTTTTTCTCTTCGCGTTTCTCACGCTTGAAGTCGTTGATCACCGTCTGGATGGCGACCACTGCCCAAGACAGAACTACGATGCAGAAGCACCCGATCAGGATGTTGCAGAGAAGGGATGAAATCATGACTGTGCTTTCCATAGTTTTGTGCTCCTTTCCTTAGTTAAGAAAATCTTCGTCGTCATCAGTGGCAAAGTCGGACTCAGCGCTTGCCTTGCCGCCGAGAGGCTCACCGTCACGGATCTTCTGCAGATTGTTGAGCCCGCAGGCGATTCCCTTATTGCCGGAAGAATTGAAAGCATAAAACGTAATGCTGGCTCTGCCGTACACGCCGCTATACACTTCAGAGCGGGTGAGAATCGGATTCAGGTCTGCGTCCACAATGCCGGGAGCAGAGGTGGCGTTGGCATTGACGAAGTAGGCATTCCTGTATGCTTCGTCATCCGGACGCTCTGCATCGCCGTCGCACAGAGGAGTCTTCAAAACAGAAAGAGCCGGTACGGATTTGCCGTTGCCCTTAAGTTTGGCTTCACCCTCCTTGTAGGCAGCCTCGATGGCAGCCTTGATCTTGGCGATAGTCTTGGTGTCGGACTTCGGGATGATGAGACTCACGCTATATTTGGGAGTACCGCCGTTGATGGACTTCGGTTCCCAGACGTTTGCGTAGCTCCAGCGGGTGCTGGCACCGGTGATAACCTTCATGGGATTGCTGATTTTTACATTTTTACTCATTGTCGTTTTCCTCCATAAAATCATTTTTTGCTATGTTCATGGCCGGTCGCTTGTCGCTATCCGGCACAAGTGTGGGTTTGCCCTGCGGTTTTTCGATATAGGCCGTCAGGAGCTCATCAAAGCGGGACCTTCCGAGTAACTTCTGCATGGCGGTAATGCCGAGCAGCTTCTTCTCATACGGGTCAAAGCCTGCTTTCTCGACCGCGTCAATGACAGCGGCCTCGTTGCTGTATCTGCGGTTGCTGCGTCCTTCGACGAGCTTAAAGCCAGACCATTCCTTACCGGAGAGAGCCTGCTGCAGGGCGTATTCCTTGATATCGGAAGCCCAGCTGACCAGCTCATCTACCTTGCCAAGGATGACTTCAATCTCAGTATCCGTAAGCAGTGGCGGGAGCTTGAAATCGTGCTGCGCGAGCTTCAGATTTGCCTCGGCTCTGGCACGACACTCATTTTTTGCCTTGCAGAAGCCACACCATTCACCGCAGAGGAAGTTCCCTTCACCGGCAAAGGCCAGTTCTGCGGTGGGGTTTAAGACTTCATCTGCCCAGCGGTACAGGTCGTCCGTGCTGATTTCATAAGTGCTGACGTTCTGCCGTCTCGGCTGAAAGATGGTCATGGAAACCTGATCGATGTCGTAAATGTCATCGAAAAGCTCCAGAGCGCCGAGGGCGTAACACTGCATCTGCGGATTCTCCTGTGCGGAGACGAGTATTCCAAGGCCGTGTTTGTAGTCGATCACACGGAGCGTGCCGTCCGCGATGATGATGCAGTCGGCGGTGCCGAAGCCCTGTTCTACCCAGCGGGAGAAGTCCACACGCTGCTCAATGAGAACTACCGGATCGGTACAAGTTTCCTTGGCGGCTTTGACCTGCTCCAGCACATATTCGGCATAGCCACTGGTGCAGTCCACCATCTCCTCGGAATACCACTCGAGGCTGTCGGTCGGATCGTCAGCAGGCATGCCGAGTGCGGTCTTGAGTTTGTACTCGCCAAGCGCATGAGCGTCGGTGCCTTCTGCAGCGTAGTCTGATCCTTTGTCCTCATAGGTTTCGCAGAGCCTCGCTGACGGCGGGCAGTGCAGCCACCTGTCGGAGCTGGATGCGGATAGGATTGCGTGTGCTTTAGCTGTCATCGCCGATCACCTCCGCGTCCTGAAGCAGGGCTTCATAGTTTGCCGGATTGATCTTCGAGAGCTTTGCGGCACCGTACTTTTTAAGTAGGGCTCGTATCTCTGCGGTATGACCGGCACGGGACTTCTCAGCAAGAACAGCTCTTACGTCCTCCAGTTTGAGTTGTGGTTTTGTTTCCTTCTTAACTGGTGTCTTCGCGGGTTCCGGTGTAGAATTGTCGTCGCCGGAAAACTGCTGGTAGAGCCAGTCGGCTACGGCATTAATAGAAGCAGCAGCGCTTCTGAGTTCTTCGATGGTCTCGTGCATTTCTGCCATCTTTGACATTTTCTTTTCCTCCTTCCTCGGATTGGCTTGCGGCAAGGAGTGAGAGATTCCTTGCCAGTCTAGCGGATACATGGCTGATGGAGTTCAGGAGTTTGATCTCCTCGTTCACGTTGCCGCCGGTGTCTGCGTAACTGCGGTACATCATGTGTTCACCTCGCTTTCTGAAGGCTGTGTTCTCTTGCCTTCACCTTCCACTGGAGATGAACTGCCGATTTGAGCGGAGGATTTTATAAAAAAGTTTTCCAGCCACCATCCGAAAAGGGACAGTGGCCGGAAAGGGAATGGTTCGTAGTCTTTGTATTACTTGTCGCCGGTAATCCTGCGCAGGTCGGTACGATATTTCTTCATCTGATCTGCAAAGGTCTTCTGAGGGCGACCGAGTTCTCTTGCAATAGCACGGTCGGAGATGCCCTCCGGGTGATTCTTCCAAAGCTGGATGATGGTATCGGCTTCCGGGTCGAGCTCACGTAATCTGGCAAAAAGCTGCTCTAAGAGCATGCGGTCGACGATGACTTCCTCCATCGGCTTACTGCAGTCGGGAATATAGTCACCGAGGGTGCCGTTGCCATCAGGGAGAGGCTGATCCAGAAAAGTAATGTCGCCTGCCGTATGGTATTCGCAGCCGATGCAGTCACCGTCGCACTTCCAGATGAAGCGGTAAGGGCACATGCACCTCCCGTGATTCTGCTCTTTGTGGCGGATACGATCTGCTTCCTTATAGAAGGAGTCGTGCTGTTCCTTGGTGACCGGTACCTTCTCGCCGGTGCTGCGAACGTAAATGAAATAGGTCTTTTGATTGTCGTTGTTTTGCATAATGAAAGCCCTCCTTCGGCTTTTGCCAAAATGGAGAGCTTCAGACATGCAAAACCAGACCACAGGCGTGAAGGCATACCGAAGGATTACTCCATTTCGGCTGCACCTCACTTCCGGTGATCGGCACAGTATTTGATTGTCATCAGTAGTCACGTGGAACCGGAAATACCCTGCGCAGATGGCTTCCACGTGCTAATTACATTTTAGTCAGGAGAGAGAAAAACCAGAAAACTCGACGAGTCGCAGAAATGCCTTAAAACAGGCGTTTTTACGATTCTTGAATAGGGTACAGATTTTGTGAAAAGACGGCGATGGTAAGGAATATAGGCATAAAAAAATCCGACTCAGCGAGTCGGGAAAATTAAAAAAACCGCACCTCCATGACGGAAGTGCGGTTAAATTAGGTCTGCTTACAGGCGTTGTTTGGAGCCGAGTGGCTCATAATTGTATGATTCAAGAAACTCGTTTGCATCACCAATGGACATCCCAGAGAAACCGGTGATGCAGTATTTTAATGCTTGGTGCTCGTCAGATTCATCAAATGCATGTCCAGCAAGTTGCAACAGCTTTTCTGTTGTTCCGATATCAAGGTCAAGTCCTCTGCCTATAGCGACAATCGTTCTCAGACTTGGCTTTGTGTCGATGTTCTTCTTGGCCTTTCGGTACACCTCTTCGCCGAGACAGGTCAAAGAACAGAAATGCGATTTGCTAAGTCCGCGAGATTGCACAATCTCAAAAATGACCTCCCAGCAGGTTTTATTCACACCTGTTATCTTTCTGGCGGCACTCTGGCGCTCGAATTCTTCGCGCTTTTTTTGCAGCGCTTCGGACATCTGAACAGCGGAGGCGCTTTGCGTGGAATCATATTTTGATGCTTTGCGCTCTCCGGTTTCACGGTGAAACAGCTCGAATGGGAAGTGTTTTTTTGCCTCATCTGCTCGCAGGGGCTGCCATGTAAATTGCAGGGTGCATTCATTCAGATTTGCCCATGCATAATCAGTAAGGGTCGGCTTGCCTTCATTGTTACGCTCGATGTATTGCTCGTCGTTGATAACAAAGTATCCGTCCACATACCGGAAAAGACCAGAATCAACAAGGTTGCGGAATTCGCTGCTGGTGCGATAGGCATAGAATGCATCACGCTGGTCTAAGTATCCGTGGTATGGAGATTCTTCGTCATACTGGTAGATGATAGCAGCGTCTTTGTAGCCGGTTTCCATCATACGGATCAATACTGATTGACGGGACACACCATAGAATTCGCGCAGCTCCTCGGCAACGGAAGTGAGAATAGCTGGTTTTATAGGACTATTTTCATAATCGTATGCCTGTAGAAGCTCATCTACTTTCATTCGAAAAGTACGATATGGCATGAGAATACGAGGAGCCATATTGTTTGCCTGCCACTCCATACGTTGGATATCAGACCACTCCTCATCTTTCTGAGGGTATGCCATATTGGAAGGACAGCGGCATGCAACGAAGTCCTGACCATAGAGAACGTGTTTTATCGCTGCATACATTCGGTGCTTATACCAGTGATAGACTTCATGGGCGATTGTGTTTTTGACGCACCCAAGATTCCGCTTCCAGAAGGTGTAGGCATCTACCAAAATGGTGCCGCGCTTTACATCGATTGTTGTTTCTGAAACCTTAAAAAGATCATAGATAGTTGCCTTCCCAGCAGTGAAGTATATTTCTCCAAAAACACTGAAATCATCCGTGATCCGATTGCCTTGGATAATTTCAAGCCCCATATCTTTTGCAATATCAGCAATAGGGACGGCCATTGGCTTTTCCAGTGCTTCCGGGAAATATTGCTGGAGAAAAGTTGTGGCTTCATCATCCAAATCCTTTTTGTATAAGATCGGAACGATGTTCTTCGAGACGGCATGACCATCCGTTTTGCGAGGTTGGCCAGAGGTGTACCCGGAGATATTCATAACAGTAACAGATTCGAGCTTATCGGTTACGACCGCCACACAGGAAAAGACGAGCCATTGACTTGTTTCGTGCGATGCTGTGCCTTTGTATGTATCTTCGGTCAGATTTATTGTGCAGCTTACGACCGCGTCAAACAAAAGGCTGTCTTCATCTATTCGGATATTCTTTGTATATTCGAGGATCATGTCCTCAAGCATGGCAGAATCCGGATTCTGAATTCTGGAGTAAGATAAATTCAGAGCATAAGGATGCTCTGCAATGTATGTATAAGCTGCCTCCCACATGGGGCGGTAGCACACAGTATATATAAACTGCTCGATCTCGTTGTTATACGTTCCCACGGCCAGCAGACTCCCTTTCTTGGACACAAAATTTGAGGATACAAATACAGTATAACACAAATCCGCTGAATTTTCAATAGGAACAAAAGAAAATTCTTGCGAACGTGAAGAAATACTCTTGATTTTTCAAAGGCTCTGTGCTATACTGTAGAAGTACAGTGGCAAAAATCACGTTTTTGAAAATCGAGAGGTGACTACCGTGGAAGTTAGTTATAAAAAATTGTGGAAAATATTGATTGACAAAGACATGAAGAAGAAAGACTTGCAGGCAGCTGCCGGGATAAGCTGGGCTTCGGTAACCAAGCTCTCGAAGGGAGAGACAGTAAGCATGGAAGTTCTAATGAAAGTGTGTAAAACGCTGAATTGTGATATTGGGGACATCATGGAGCTAATCCCTACAAAAGATAATGAAACTACTTGAGGAGTGATATGATGTCCGGCAGGAAAAAGAGCGTAATCAGTAAAGCAAGTCCTCATACGATCAAGAAATTTGAGTTGATTGAGGAATATATAAAATCGTGGGCACAGAAGTTGCTGCTGACTGGGTCTTGCAATGGGCTGATCTTTATAGACTGCATGTGCAACAGTGGTGTATACACCGACGATGCCGGGCAGTTGGTGAAAGGTACAGCAGTACGCGTCTCAGAAGCACTTAGGGAAGCATCAAGAACCTATACTGAGAAAAATATACACATTTACTTAAATGACAAGGATAAAGCGCGCGTAGATGAGTTGAAAAAGCATCTTCCACAGGATGAGCGCAATTTTAAGATTGTAACGTCCTACAGTGATGCGCACGAGCTACTCCGAACTATCGGGCCGCAGTTATATGGAACCGGGCACCTGCATTATTTCCTGCTCTACGATCCGTATGATGCGACCATCGACTGGGAAGCACTTCTGCCGTTTTTCCGAAACTGGGGTGAAGTTATGATTAATCACATGGTTTCAGATCCGGTGCGGGCGATTACAAGTGCTAAGAAGAAAACGACAAAGGCAAAGTATGAGAACACTTATCTGGAAGACTTTGAGAAGCTGGTGCCTTACGGAAGCGACAAGAAGGCCTATGAGTCCAGAGTGGAGGAAATCATAAATTCACTGAAAGGAGCTCGCAGATACTATGTATCGGCATTTCCGTTCTATAACACGCAGAATTCGCTCGTCTACAATCTGATTCACTGCACGAGCAACAAAGAGGGCTTTAAGCTCTACAAGAAGAGTGCTTGGAAAGTTTTTGGTGCTCAGTCCTCTACAAAACATTCGGTTGAGAATAGGCAGTTGTCATTTAACCTTTTCGGAGAAATCACAGAGGTAGAAGATGAAAGCTGTTTGCATGTTATCGATATTGCGAAATATCTGCAGCGCTGTCTGAAAGGCCGCAAGCAAGTGCCTCTTGATGAGATGTGGGAACTTTTGGATAACCATCCGATTTTTCCGTCAGAGGGATTTCGTAATGATATAAAGAGTGATCTTACGGATTTCTTTGACGCGAAGATCGAGCAGATTGTGAATCCTGAGACAGGAAAAAAGGAAACAGTGCTCTCTTTCTCTTCATGAGACAG
The DNA here is from genome assembly GCF_016900595.1 of Faecalicatena fissicatena. NCBI lineage: Bacteria > Bacillati > Bacillota > Clostridia > Lachnospirales > Lachnospiraceae > Faecalicatena > Faecalicatena fissicatena. The sequence goes on along the minus strand of NZ_JACLYY010000005.1, from coordinate 40,190 downwards.
AGTTTCAGATATATGAGGTGATTGGAATATATGACAACGTCACAGAAATTTGGTGGCAATTGGACAGAAGAGAAGCTCAATATCTTCACGAGATATCTGGACGCGTACCTGATTGCACTGCAAAACCAGAAGTTCAAAAAGATTTATATTGATGCCTTTGCCGGGACGGGAGAAATCGAAACCCGCGACGGTGGGCAGTATCTTGCGGGCTCCGCTAAGCGTGCACTGGCGTCTGAGAAGAAGTTCGATCACTACTATTTTATAGAAGCGGATTCTCAGAAGGCAGGAGAACTTCAAGACATGATAAACTCCGAGTTTCCGCAGATGAGGCGTAGTGTTACGATTTTTTGTGGCGATGCAAATGATAAACTCGCAGGGATTATTAGCAGCGTAGATTGGAGATTTAACAGAGGATTGCTGTTCTTAGATCCATATGCGACGCAGGTACATTGGACGACGCTTGAAAATGTAGCACAGACTAAATCGATAGATGTATGGTACCTGTTTCCGTTCTCCGCACTTGAACGGATGCTGCCCAAAAACGGAAAGTACGATAAATGGGAAGATTGCATAGATCGATTGCTTGGAGATTCCGGATGGCGAGAGGAATTCTATAAGAAAGATCCTCAGATGACGCTTTTTGACCTATTCCCGGAGCCCGGACAGAACGATGGCGAGCGGATGGTTAAAGACGCAAATCCAGATCACATAAAGGAGTATATCCTTTCTCGGCTTGGGACAATCTTTCCATGTGTGTCAAAGCATGCACGGATTTTCAGGAACAGCAGGAACTCGCCGATGTTCCTATTCTGCTTTGCCATTGCGAGTGAAAGCCCGAAAGCGCAGGGCCTTGCACTGCGGATGGCAGACTACATATTGAAGAACAAGTAGGCGGAGGATGAAAACAACTTGAAGACGATAGAACGAAAATCCATGCTCTATCAAACAGGGGTAGAGTATGGTGACTACACAATGAATCACGTGCAGGGCTGCGCTCATGGGTGCAAATATCCATGTTATGCATTCCTGATGAAAAAGCGATTCGGGCAAATAAAGGATTATGAGAGCTGGCTTGAGCCGGTGCTTGTATCAAACACGCTTGAATTGCTAGATAAAGAAATACCGAAGCTCAGAGATAAGATTCTGTCTGTACAGCTTTGCTTTACCACAGATCCGTTCATGGAAGGATATCCAGAGGTGTCCCAGATGAGTATTGCGGCTATCCGAAAGCTGAACGAGGCCGGAATCAAATGCACTACGCTGACGAAGGGACTGCTACCTATAGAATTGGCAGAGTTTTCTCCGGAAAACGAATACGGGGTTACGCTGATCACTTTGGATGAAGCCTATCGGGAACAGATGGAACCGGGAGCTGTTTCCTGTACAGATCGACTTGCAGCGTTGAGAGCACTCCATGATGCCGGTTGTAAGACGTGGGTAAGCATGGAACCGTATCCAACACCGAACATGGTTGAACAGAATCTGCATGAAATGCTGGAAACAGTATCTTTTACAGATCGGATCATTTTCGGGAGAACGAATTATAGTAAGGTAGCAAACGCCTATGAAGGGCATAAGCATTTTTACAATGAATGTGCGGCAGAGGTGATTTCCTTCTGTCAGGAGCACGGTATTGATTATCACATTAAGGAAAAAACAATAACAGAAGAATGAGGTAGCGTTATGGCTTTACTACAAGACCTGATCCAACAGATTGACGATCCGGCGCTCAAGAAGAGAATCTTGCAGGAAACAAATAAATTACTGAAGCAGAAGAAGTTCGGATTGGTATTTGAAGAACATCTGCCGGAATGCACGCCGCTTTATGACGTACCGATTCGCATTGGCTCCAAGGTCGCTCTGAATACAGGGTATGTTAGTGATATCTATACAGTTATAAATATCGATGGCGATGATGTGCAGTGCGACCGCAGGGAAACTCATGAGCAGAAAACATTTAAGTTGGATGAGTTGGTAACAGTGGCCGAATTTGGAGAAGCAATCTATCCGACGCTTAAGCTATTGGATAGCGTGGAGAATGCTCCAGACAGCGGGCTTTGGCATACGCTGATTGAGGCGGACAATTACCATGCTTTGCAGCTTCTGGAATATCTTTATGCAGAAAAGGTGGACTGTATCTACATCGATCCGCCATACAATACTGGTGCCAAGGATTGGAAATACAACAATGACTATGTAGATGGTTCTGATGCTTACCGTCACAGCAAATGGTTATCTATGATGGAAAAGCGCCTGAAGATTGCGAAGAAGCTTCTGAATCCAAATGATTCTGCGTTGATTGTTACCATTGATGAAAAAGAATACCTACATCTTGGATGCCTGCTGGAAGAAATTTTTCCGGAGGCTCGTATGCAAATGATTACATCCAGAATTAATAAAAAAGCATCTACCCGAGTGGGGCAGTTTGCCAGATGCGATGAATATTTATTTTTGTTGCAATTTGGCAGTATGACTATACAGAAGTCCAAATATTCCATGCTGGATGTTACTGACAATAGTAATCCGGATGCAAAAGAAGCAAAGACAGATACCATTTGGAATAGTATGTTGCGTCGAGGCTCAAATGGTTCCTCACGTAGAGAATCCCCAAATCTGTTTTATCCAGTTTGGATTGATGCTAAGAAGAAGAAAATAGAAGTTGTTGGAGATCCACTTCCGCTTGAAATAGATAGGCATGATGTGGAAAAAAGGCCACCTGTACCGGGACTGAAAGCTGTATGGCCGATTAGAACAGATAATAGTGAAGGTCGCTGGCAGCTTGGACATGAAACATTGCGATCTTATCTGGAGCAGGGTATTGCAAAATTAGGTGCATATAACAAAAACAGAGATCAGTGGGCTATTGTGTTTTTGAAGAAGAAGCAAAAAGAACAATTACGTGATGGAATTCTTATTGCAGCGGGTAAAGATACTGATGGTTCTCTGATTTTAGAGTGGAATGAAAAAGCTGAACAAGATCGAGAGCCTAAAACGATGTGGGTGCGTGACTGGCACGACGCAAGTACTTATGGCACGAATCTCATAGACAAGATTATTCCTAAGAGGAATTTTCCTTTTCCAAAGTCATTGTATGCCGTTGAGGATACGTTGCGCTTCTATGTGGGAAATAAGAAGAACGCACTTATAGTTGACTTCTTTTCTGGCTCAGGAACGACTTTACACGCTGTGAATCTTCTGAATGCGGAAGATAACGGACAACGTAGATGTGTAATGGTTACAAACAATGAGGTTTCAGAGGCAGAGATTAAGTCGCTAACCAAGCAGGGTTTACATCCGGGCGATGAAGAGTGGGAAAACTTTGGTATTGCTCGATATATTACTTGGCCTCGTACTGTTTGTACTATTGAAGGGCATGATACAAATGGAGCACCATTGAAAGGTAACTACCTTGGAATTGATAGACCTATGGCGAACGGATTTCCTGCAAACGCGGTCTTCTTCAAACTGAGCTTTCTTGATAAAACTTCGGTTGCCCTCGGCAGGCAGTTCCGAGAGCTGCTTCCAGTGCTCTGGATGAAGGGAGGAGCCATTGGTAAGTGCCCGGCTATTGATAATGATGATCTCCCGAACATGCTGATTTTGCCACAGAACAAGATGGCAGTTTTGGTAGATGAAATATATTATTCCGAGTTCGATGCGGAGTTAAGTCAGTATCCAGAAATCCAGACTGTTTTTATTGTAACGGATTCAGAAACAGCATACCGCTCGATGATCCGTAGTTACGATGGTAAAGACTGCTATCAACTTTATAGGGACTATCTGGATAATTTCAGAATCAATACGGGGAGGTAACCATGAGAGTAGAATTATTCCCTTTTCAGAAAAGAGCGCTTGTAGATATCCGCATGAAGACTGCGGAGGCAATGGGCAGCTATCATAGAACACATGCGCCGCAGGTGGTTTCTTTTACTGCACCGACTGGAGCCGGAAAGACCATCATAATGTCCGCACTGATTGAGGCTATTCTTTTCGGTGATGAACAGTATATGGAGCAGCCGGATGCAGTCATTGTCTGGCTTTCGGATTCGCCTCAGTTGAACGAACAGTCAAAGCAAAAGATTGACTCAAAAGCTGATAAGATTAAATTATCACAGTGCGTTACAGTTGCCGAGGAATCCTTTGATAAAGAAGTATTTGAGGACGGTCATGTTTATTTTCTGAACACGCAAAAGCTATCGGTCACCTCCAAACTCACAAAAAATGGAGACGGCAGGACTTACACGATCTGGCAGACGCTTGCGAATACTGTCCGAGAAAAGAACGACCGGCTGTACTTTATCATCGATGAAGCGCACCGTGGCATGCAGGGACGTGAGGCCAGCAAGGCCACCACAATCATGCAGAAGTTCATCAAAGGTAGCGATTCGGATGGTATCCCGCCCATGCCAGTTGTCATTGGCATGTCCGCCACTACACAGAGATTCAATGCGCTGGTCGAAGGAACGTCCTCTACAATTCATAAGTCTATCGTGACGACGGATGAGGTACGAGCTTCTGGCCTTTTGAAGGATAGGATCGTTATCACCTATCCGGAGGAAGGCACGGTCAATAATGATATGGCCATTCTGCAGGCTGCTGCAGATGACTGGAAAGAAAAGTGGGAGCACTGGACGCAGTATTGCTTCGAGCAGCACTACGCCTATGTAAATCCAATTCTGATTATTCAGGTTTTAAATGGAAGCGGTGATGCTCTGACAGATACAAATCTGGATGATTGCATTGCAAAGATTGAGGAACGTACCGGTTTTAAACTGGAAAGCGGACAGGTGGTTCATACCTTCGGCGGCACGACAGCAACTCTGACTGTAAATGGACTCGACGTGCGCTATGAGGAGCCCTCCAATATTGCTGAGGATAGAAATATTCGCGTGGTATTCTTTAAAGAAAATCTTTCTACTGGATGGGATTGCCCGCGAGCAGAGACCATGATGTCCTTTAAGCACGCTAATGATGCCACATACATTGCGCAGCTTCTCGGTCGAATGGTAAGAACGCCGATGCAAATGCATATTCAGGTGGACGACGTTTTGAACGACGTGCATCTCTATTTGCCGTACTTCAATGAGGATACCGTCAAGGATGTTGTGGGGGCCTTGCAGAGCACAGAAGGCGGAGACATCCCGACCGATATTTATGGCGAGTCCTTGTCAGGAAAGAAATTTGAAACGTTGACTGTCAGACCAAAGAAGAAAAAGCAAGAACGGCAGACGCCGGGACAGATGACTTTATTCGATGTGTTCTCTGGACAGAACACAAGCGTACAGCAGTCTGCCGGAGGAAACGAGCCAGCTGGTGACTTGACTTCGACAGCACAGCTTCAGGTCACTGGCGGAGAAACAAAACAGGATGAAACGGCAGAACAAAACCAGATACAGTCGAGCGCAGATACAACGGCTCCTGCTCAGTCTGCACCGGTTATACCACAGGCATCTGCTACTGCAGTACAGTCCGAGAATAATGCTGCGGGAAGTCAGCAGGCGGCTCAGGTGGAAACTTCTGAAGAGGAAGATCTGTTTGACCGTGAAGAGGTTATGAAATTTATAAATGATGCAGGTTTGCTTTCCTATAACGTTAGAGCGCTTAGGATAAATGACTACTTGAAATCTCTGTATAGGATGGCACATCTTCTTACGATGTCCAAATTGCACCGTGAGGCTATCCGGGAGGTTCAGGATGAGATTGTTGAGATGATCCACAGCTATGTGGAAGGACTCAAGGCAGATGGAAAATATGATGACCTTGTTCAGCAGGTTAAGCAGTTCAAGTTGGCAACTCAGATCTTTGATGCCTTTGGAGAGACCGTAGACAATTACTCGGTACATGATATGTTTACAACGACCGATACTGATATAGAGCGGCAATTTCAGATTGCCGACGTAAAGCTCGGTCGAGAAGGCATCGGTATGGCATATGGCAATAAATATGGTGACTTCAGCGATCTAATAGCTTTTAAAGTGGATGTTATCCTTTTTGTAGCCGATGAGGACAGCATGAACAGGCTCCATGCTTATGCGGAGGAGAGATTTCATGGTTTAAACGATGACTATCGCAGGTACATTGCTACTATTGATTCGGAAAAAATTCGTCGTGAGTATGATAGCATTGTCTCTGACGGCGACGTAGTCAGCAAACATAATTTCCGACTTCCTGAGACAATTCAGGTGCCACATGAAACTGGTGGAAAGGAATACAGAGACCATCTTTTTGTCAGTGAAGTGACTGGAACTGCAAAGCTGAAATTGAACGGATGGGAAGCCGAGCTTATCGAGACGGAGGAAAAGCGTCCGGACTTTGTATGCTGGATTCGCAATCCTTCCAGAGGCTCATGGGCACTCTGCATCCCGTATGAAATCGATGGAGAAATCAAGCCGACCTATCCGGACTTCATCGTAGTAAGAAGAGATGAGCGTGTTGGATATGTGATTGATATCCTTGAGCCTCATAGTCCTGACTTTAAGGATAACCTTGGAAAAGCTAAAGGCTTTGCCGAATATGCACGCCAGAATCCGGGCGTTGGAAGGATTCAGCTCATTCGCATGAGCAAGGACGCAATTGGAAAAAATCAGTTTAAGAGGTTGGATATGTACCGGACGGCAATTCGAGATAAGGTTTCCCATGCAATCAACACCGATGAGTTGGATCATATTTTCGATACAGACGGAGTTGTCGAGTAAGGAGAAGCATCATGTACGATAAAATAAAGAATGACATAACACAAGAATATTACGTGAAGAATTATCCTAACGATGGACAGCGGTTTGTTGCTTGGTATCTTCGTAATATTCATAACCTTGATACTTTTGAGGCCAAGGCTTGCATTACTGATGGAGCCGGTGATAAGCAGATTGATGCGGTTTATATCGATGACCAGTCTTCGACAATATATATCATTCAGGGAAAGTTTTACAAAGGCGACACTGTGGATGCAGAACCTCTTCGTGAGGTAACATCGTCGTGGATTCAAATTAAGAATCTTGCAAAGCTGCAGGAGGCGGCTAATGAAAAGCTGCAGGCAAAAATCAATGAGATTGCTACAGCCTTAGAGGACGACTATGAGGTTTGTTTTGAACTGATTACCACATCTAGTTTGACAGATTCTGCTAAGTCTGATCTGGCTGCTTTTCAGGCAGAGCTTGCGGAGAGCGAAACTTTGAGCGCGAATCTTGTGCTTGTTGACGATGAGACTCTTCAAGCTCGATATGATGAGGCACTGAATCGAAATCGTCCATATATAAATTATGAATTTTCCATTGAGAAGGGAAAGTATATGGAGATGCTGATTGGTGCGACCAGAGCTGTTATCGCAGCCATTCCATTGAAAGAGTGTATAAAGATTCCCGGCATTAAGGACGGGACGCTATTCAGAAAAAATGTACGCCAGTCTCTCGGTACCGGGAATAAGGTTAATAAGGGAATCGCTCGCACGCTTCGGAATAATCCGGAGGAGTTCTTCTTCCTTCACAATGGAATAACGGCAATTTGCTCGTCTATCAAAATTGTCAACGGAACCATGAGCGTAAAGGAATTGAACGTGGTGAATGGTTGCCAATCCCTGAGTACGATCTTTAATTGCAGTGAATCCGTCCGCAATGTCAGCGACGCTTATATAATGTTTCGCTTCTATGAGATTAGTAATGCAGAGCGTGCAGATGAAATCAGCACATGCACTAACTCTCAGAGTGCTGTAAAAGCTCGTGATTTGAGGAGCAATGATAAATACGTTCTGGCAATGAAGAAGGCTTACGAACAACATTTTACAGATGGATACTTCATTACAAAACGCGGAGAGAATGCTGATCCAGTTAAATACAACACGGCCCATATCGTGGATCTGACATCACTCGGCAAACAACTGATTGCATGGCATTCTCAGAGGCCTACCATCTCTTACAGTGAGAGCAGAATATTTGACAAGTATTTCGAGCAGTTGTTTCATAGAGAGTATGGTCCAGAAAAGGTTCAGGCGCTTTCTGATCTCTTCAAAGAGGTTTATAAGAATTGGGGAAATGATAATCCGCTTGGACTGAACGAGGCATTGATAGCCCTTAAGGCATATGCTCCGTATCACCATCTTTTCGCTGTTTCTGTTCTATTCTGCGAAATCAATAAGATGCAGGATCTTGTTCCGAATCCGGCAGTTGCAATGCAAAAGCTCAAGGACAACGACCTTCTTGATACGGTTATTGGACTCGCCGGTCAGTGTTTGAATATGGGCTTTGAAATTGCACTTGATGATGCAAGTCAGAACAACAAGGTATTTAGCCCTCCGAACTGGACTAAGGCAAAAGCCTCCTTACGTGATATCCGTACTGCCGTAAAGCAATATCTGATGACCGTGAGAATGACACCCGGCGGGAAGGATATACTCGACAAGTTGAATACGGGTCTCAAAATGTCAAATGATGATTTTAAATCTCGCTGGAGTGCAGACTAAACCTATTAAGGTTTCCTTACAAAATTTTCTGGGTAAGATTAATTAATTCGCAAAAATTACAAGGCCTCTTATGATACATCAAATAAAAAGGAAAGGTCGTGAATAAATGAGCAGAATACTATGCCCGGAATGCGGGACAAAAATATCAGATAAAGCCACGAAGTGTCCGCATTGTGGGTTTCAAAGTGCCGATCCAAAGAGGCCAATCAGTGAGCAGGACAAATACGAGATGGTTCCAATCTTCGAATATGATATTGAAGAGTGGACGCCGAATTGCGGAGAACTAAGCATTATCTCATATGAAGATAATAGAAGTTTTATTCAGTATTTTGGTAAGTGGGAAAATATCAAGGTAAAGCTTCCTGCAATTGCAGAAGTAATAGGAGCTATGGCAGGCAAGGATCACATCATGGTTGCTAAGATGGATTCCTATGTGAAGGATTTAATAGATAAGGGAATCTATCGATTCACCATTGATAAGCAGGGAGAAATACTGCCAACAATTCGTGACGCAGATGGATTTGTTAAACAGGTGCGACTTGAGGACATGGCCTTGATGCCTAATCTCACACAGTCCTTAAACAATTTATCGACGCACGCGATAATGGCCCAGATTCTTGATGAAATAGAATATGTCGGTGATGCAATAAGAGAGCTCCATGTAGAGCTTCAGAATGATCGTCTTGCTATGGCAGAAGGGGCAAGGGATAAACTAAGGCAGGCAAGGCTGATTCAGGATGCAAAACTGCGAGAAGTGGCAATACTGGGTGTTATACATAGTGCGACAGATGCAAAGCGAGTATTGATGCGGAACTTTGCCCAGAATATGTATTATATCACCGAACATTCCCAGAAGTCAGATCTTCAAATGATGCTTGATTTCAAAGGAGAAAAAGACATCAGCAGGAAGGCAATTGACGCATTTCAGGCGCTTGTTTACATTACTAACTCTGTGCAGACCGAGTGTGAAGGATACGCTATGCTGGGAGAATACGAACCGTGCAAGGAATGCTTAGAAGAATTCAAATCATTCATTGTAGAAAATAAACTTAATGAGCGAGATACATTATTGTTACTCAATGAGAATTCTTCTCAAAAGCGGATCGAAGTGGTCGATCAGTTTACTGATATTGCAGCGAGGATTACGGCCTTTGATCCGAAGGCACAAATTGAGTATTCGGTACATAATCTGTTGACTGCAGAAACAGAACATATCGGAGGTGATTCTGATGAGCAATAATAAAGGTCTAGAAATTCGTTACTGCAAGAAGTGCGGATGCGAACTTGTAAGTACGAATAAGCACAAGTTATGTGATAATTGCAGACGCGAAAGGAATGCAAATATTAGAAATGGCGTATTAGGTGTAGTGGGCACAGTTGGTAGTGTCGCACTATTTATTGTTACCAAAGGAAAGCATGGTGGCGGAGGAAATAAAGCCTAAGCTGAGTTGAGACGATGGGATTTCAGACTTGTTCCCTCAGAGCGAAGTCTTGAGGCGATCGGCAAATCTGTGCGTTTGCATATTATAGGTAGGAGCAAGGTCTTTGACCTGTTTCCGAGAACGGACAAGGGTAAAAATCGGTGTGATTTAAGGAAACAACATGCTTTGATAAATCTCCGCGAACGTCCACGAACGATCGCGAATCTAGCTACACACTCGACATCAAGATGAAGCAATCGAGCCATGTGGAAGTTGTGTGTTTGCTTTCCAAACTTAAAACTTATAAACATATTGATGTGAAATTAGAGATGGATGAATTAATGATATAGTCTATACTTAACCATAGATAGGTGTTAAGAAAAACAAATTATTAGCTGGGTCAGCACCTAAAGTTCATTGAATTCTAACATTTTACTATTGAACATGATACGGAAATAGGTTTGGATAAGCAGGGTAAGACGGTATGTTTGCTTTCCAAACTTAAAACTTATAAACATATCAATGTGGAATTGGATATGGATGAACTTGGTTGTTGCGGCGAGTAAAGTACCGTAGGATATTTTTGATTGGAGGCATCGTATGTCAAATAATATTTTTGCAAGATGCATGGCGATTTCCATGTCACATTTTTTAAATACTCCATATAAAGAGCAGACTATCACAGAAATGTATGCTCCAGATGGATTTGCAAATAAGGCATCAGGAATTTGTCATTATTGTACTGTAGATACTCTTAAAGAGATTTTAAACAACGAATGTTTACGTTTTAGTGATGCCCGCTTTTTGAATGATTCTACAGAGTTTATAGAGATTATTCCTTTAATTGAAAATGTGCTTTCATGCAATGAGTATACTTCGGATTTCAGAAAGTTAATTCTTGAGAGTGTTGAAATGGAAGAATTAAAAAAATATCAACAATCTTATACGGGGTTCTCAAGGATTACGCATAAATATGAACAGAAAATATATAGAACATATACGTGTTCCTTTTCGACAGAGAATGATTCGCTTAGCATGTGGAATTATTATGCATCATCTGGAGAAGGTGTAAGTATAGCATTCAATCATTCGTGGGATATGTTTGAAGGAAGCGATAAATCGGAAGTTAATATTGGTGAAAAATTGAAGAACGATATTATGATTTATAGGGGGCTGATTGTATATAAAAGAGAAGATACTAGGAGAGGTGAAAGGTGGAGAATAAAAGAGATATTTCTAAAAACGTTGAGAGCGAAATTATCATATATCAGACGGAAGATGGACACACAAAAATTGACGTTAAGTTTGAAGATGAGACCGTTTGGCTTACACAGGCACAATTATGCGAACTATACAAAACCAGTAAATCCAATATCAGCGAGCATATCAAACACATTTTTGAAGAGGGAGAACTGGAAGAAAATTCAGTTGTTCGGAAACTCCGAACAACTGCTACTGATGGGAAAAAATATAATACAACACATTATAATCTTGATATGATTATTTCTCTTGGATATAGAGTGAGATCCAAGATTGCTACAAATTTCCGCCGGTGGGCTACCGAACGATTAAAAGAGTACATGATCAAAGGCTTTACAATGGATGATGAGCGGTTGAAAAATCTGGGCGGAGGTAACTACTGGAAAGAGCTGTTAGACCGCATACGGGATATACGTTCGTCTGAAAAGGTTATGTACCGGCAGGTTCTTGACCTTTATGCAACGAGTGTTGACTATGATCCCAAGAGCAGTGAATCTATTGCCTTTTTTAAAATGGTGCAGAACAAATTGCATTATGCAGCACACGGACATACAGCAGCAGAGGTTATATACGAGCGTGCGGATGCGAGTCAGCCTTTCATGGGATTAAAGAGTTTTCCTGGTGACTTTCCTGCTTTAAAGGATATAGGCATTGCAAAGAATTACCTTAATGATGAAGAATTAAAAATATTGAATAATATTGTATCAGGATATTTTGATTTTGCGGAAATACAGGCTATGCGTCATCATCCTATGTATATGTCAGATTATGTGGAGCATCTTGATAATGTTTTGAAGACTACAGGGGAAAAGGTGCTGCAGGGTGCAGGTACAATCAGCCATGCGCAGGCAATTGAGAAGGCGACAGAAGAGTATAGAAAATATCAGACACAGAATTTGTCGCCAGTTGAAGAGGAATATTTGGAAAGCATTAAAAATATTCAAAGCATAGTGAAGAAAAAAGATAATAATTAATAGAACAGGATACTTCCATGTAAATAGCAGAGTTGAAGAGGTTTTTGGGAAAATAGTGTAAATATTAGTTTGGACAACGAAGAACATGTGGAGACGGCGTCGCTTTTATCCTGCAAATCCCCAGACAGTGTAATGTAAAGGTGGAATTTGGAGAAGGTGATGATAAGATATCGTCAGATGCGATTACAGAGCAGATAGTCCCATTACATCAGAAAGCCTATGAGGTTTATTTGCCGTTGGTTGAAGATGTGTGCAGCAGAACCGTGTCAGAAGATGAATTGTCACATTTGTTAGATTATTTACTGGACTTTGCGTGTGATGAAAAAATGTTGAGATTGTACAAAAGGGTATGTAGAAAGTATTTGGATGTATATCCCAGTTGTATTAGGGATTATATTGAAGCATATTGGGAAATGTGGGAAGATGAAGGTGAATTGGAAAACGATTTATGAATTAGGCGGAGGATGTATGTTCTAAAAGATATGTTGCCTCAGTTTATGCTGGGGAGAGGAGGATGCTTATGGCGAAAATTGTTAAGGAGACTATCCATGCAAAAGGTATTGACATAGGAATCTATACTACAAATTTTGAAAATGAATTTATTTCATTAACGGATATTGCAAAATATCGAAATGAGGACGACCCGCGATTTGTGATTCAAAACTGGATGCGAAATAGAAATACGATTGAGTTTTTAGGCGTTTGGGAAGAATTGCATAATCCAGATTTTAACCGTGTGCAATTCGAGGCGGTTAAAAATGAGGCTGGATTAAACCGTTTTGTTATGACACCGACAAAGTGGATTACGCAGATGAATGCTATCGGTATTGTCTCAAAAGCAGGACGTTATGGCGGAACATATGCCCATAGCGATATTGCTATGTCTTTTGCAACCTGGATTTCGCCTGAATTCCAGTTATATATCATGAAAGATTACAGGAGATTAAAGACTGATGAGAATAGTCGGCTATCTCTGAATTGGAATTTGAACAGAGAGATTTCTAAGTTGAATTACAAGATACATACTGACGCGATTAAGGATAATTTGCTACCGCCAGAATTAACACCCGCACAGGTAGCGTATACCTATGCTAATGAAGCGGATCTGTTGAATGTTGTTTTGTTTGGAAAGACCGCAAAGCAATGGAAAGAAGAAAATCCGAATGTTAAGGGGAATATGCGGGATGTAGCAACGCTGAATCAATTACTGGTACTTTCAAATCTGGAAAGCTATAATGCGGTTTTAATTAGTCAAGAAAAGAACCAGAAAGAGCGGATGGAATTGTTGCGGCAGTTGGCAGTACAGCAGTTACAGACGTTGGAAACGATGAGCTTGAATAATTTACCGAATTTGGAAGTTGAAATGTAAGAAGAAAGTTTTGGCTATTTGTGTATTAGTAAAGATAGTGGAGAGGTGAAAGGTCATGAGATTGTACTCCCAGAAAAGTATAAAGAGTAGCTTATGATCATAAAGCTGGCAGAATCCGACCAATTGGTACTATGATCCGGAAACTGAAGAGTTCGTGGATTTCGGAGAGAATAAATCTATTCCTTGCGCGGTGATTGATCTACATAACCCAGTATGCAGTCCTGTTATTGAGAGCCGGAATAAAAGCGACGAATATAAAAGAGACGGACAAGGAGAAAACGGCACCTACAGAGGATGAAATCATCCGCCATCTTGCTGGATTCGTATCCAGACTGTGGCAGATCCATGTGTTTGGCGAGGGCAACACCAGAACGACAGCGGTGTTCTTCATTAAGTATTTACGAACGCTGGTCTTTGACCTGTTTTCGAAAACGGACAAAGGGAAAAATCGGAGGACGTCAAACATGAGTTGTTTCAAAAATATTACAGTAGGAGAAATGTGCGTTTGGAGGAACGAAATCATAAGGTTTGATCCGGACAGTTCTCCATTGGTGTGGACACATTATCGCACAATTTATGAAGGCAGAATCGAAGGATATGATTTTAGCCATCTGTCCTTTTATATCAGATACAGTGAATTCGGTGATTTAAATAGATGCTTTTGTGGCGAAAGAAACATTTGGCTTAATTACATTGATCTGCCATCGCCTGACAGCAGGGATTACAATCGTTTGTTTGCTTTAAAAGATGACACAGTAAGGATTGAAAAAGAAGGTGTGACCTACATAGAGCCGGCCTATAGATACGGGGGAGAATGTGACTTCAATTTTAATGAAAAGAAGTATAAACTGTTTAAAGAAATCATAGGCGGTGACGCGTATGCACTGGACAGACTAGAAAAGTGCAGGGCAAAGCATCATACCCTCATTAATTTTTCGCTGATGCAGGCATTGGGAAATATGCAGAAGGTCAAGGGCAAAGCCCCTTTTGATCGGCCTGATGTGTTTATTCATAAGCTGAACCAGTATTTTGAGGGGAGTTCAGATGCGGTAGTTTGCTCGGCGGGCAGAAACCGGGAATTCTTAGAAATATATTTGCATGGTTTCCGCAATATATATGACTATTGCGAAAAAATATATTTTATTGACAGTAAAGAATTTGTTGATGAAATAATAAGGCAAGGAGCCCTGCCAATAGCAGGATGTAGAGATGTCATAAGGTACATGGACCTGGCAGACGAGTTTTGGAGGAGGAAGAGGATAAAAATAGAGGAAATCTATCGCAAAAGAAGTTAAGGAAGTCTTCTGTAAGCATAATTTTTTGATTATCCCCTACTCCCCCTCGCTTTCATACTCCAGCTTCTCCACGTGGTAGTCCGCCACCTTTTCAAAGTCGGACTCCAGGACGCCGGGGAACCAGGAGGTGACGAATTCCTGCGTCTCTCCGGCTGGAAGACTTGTTATGTCCGCCCGCAGCTCGGGCACAATGCCGCCTATCTCCACAGGCTCCTGGTCAGAATCGACAAGCGTAAAGATAAGGTCCACCTCATCCCAGTCCGCATCGGTCTGATTGGTCAGCGTGCCGGTCACTCTCATGCTTGTCCCGGAGCCTTCGGTATACTTCTGATCTATCTGGGCGGAGAGAACATAGTATACCTCTGATCCCGCCGTGCTGTCTGAGCGGGAGGAAATCCAGGAAGCCCCGCCAAACACGGCCGCACCGGTGACGCATGCGCCGACTGCTATGGCGGCAGCCTTCCCTGCCGCTGTATGCATAAAGCCCCCCTTTAAGCCCTTTTTGGCGGCAGTTTTTTTTGCGGTTTTTCCTGCCAAGGCGGACATATGAGACAGATTTCCCACGTGTGCGGCGGAGAAAATGGTTTCCCGGACTGCTCTCCCAACTGCTGCAAAGGCGCCGTCCGCATCCATTGCGCGGCACTCGGCCCTGAGGAGCAACAGAAGCAGCGGCAGAGGCGCGGCGCCATACAGCCGGTAGCCCTTTCGCTGCAGCACCTCTGCTTTTGACTTCAGGTTTTTCCTACCGTAGTTCAGACGGGATTTCACCGTGTTCTCGGAGCAGCCGGCCGCTGCGGCGATTTCCTTGATAGAGGCTCCCTCGATATAAAACATCAGTATACACATTCTCTGCTCCGCTGAAAGAGAGTCGATCAGCTCATGGACCAGCTCCTGAGTCTCCTGCCTTGTATAGGCGAGCTCCGGCTGACTGTCTATCCGCTCGTCTGCTATCTGGAATTCCGGGCGGTCTGTCCCTTCCTCTGAGTCAACAGCAGAAAAGAGCTGCGGCGATTTCTTTGCCAGCATATTTCTGGCTGTGTTTGCCACGATGATCCCGAGCCACCCCGGAAAAGCCTCCGGGTTCTGAAGCGCCTCCAATTTTGAGAAGGCTCTCATATACGCTTCCTGCAGTACATCCTTTGCGGCCTCTTCATCCCTCATATACTGGAGCGCCAGGTAATATTTACTTTTATAGGTGCTCTCAAACAAAAATTCGAACCCCTGCTGCTTTCCTGCCCGTGCGAGCTTAACTGCCTCTGTATAATTCATTTTAATTTGCTTTTCTCTTGTTTTGATCATATGCCCTGTGGATAGCTACAGTTAAATTATAGCCGGGATACTGTGGCCAGTCAATTAATGGAAGCCAGACTTCAGCGGACCAAAAAAATTTTCTGTTTTATAAAACCTTTCCGGAAATAGAACTGTCTGAGTAAATGAACAGGGATTTACAGATGTCCCGAAAAATTTGCTCAGATATTGGAGGAGATGGTATAATGAAAAGGAAGATGGTAAAAAGAATGGCACTGGCAGCGGCAGGGATGGCCGCTATTTCACTGACAGCCTGCGGAGGAACAAAGGGTGTCAGCAACGCAAAAGGTGAGGAACCGATTCCTGCGTCTGAGGCATTTGGGCAGGAGGGCGTGTGGTTCTATTCTGACAGCGCAGCGGCAAAGGACGAAAAAGTAGATAATGTCATGATCTTTGACGGAAAAGGGAATGTGACGACCTACAAAACGGACATTACCTATTCCGATCTTCAGGGGTTGTCAGAGAAGGAGATCGTAGAGCTTGCAAAAGAGCAGGATCAGACGGTATTTAAAACAGATATGCAGGATTTTACAGAGTCTGCCGAGAAAAGTAAGGGAAAGGCTGAGGATGAGAAGGAGGATCTCGATTCAAGAATGGAAGAGATCCAGCAGGCGCTGGTGGATTATCCGGAGGAGTATGAGACGATAAATGCGGACAGAGAGGATCTGCAGCAGGAGATTGACAAGATCCAGCAGGAGATAGACAATTATGATGAGCTGCTTGTAAGAATTCCGCAGGCCGCATATCAGGAGCCTGATGCGCAGCCCTTTACACTGAAGCTGGAGACGGATCAGACTGGAAATAATACGGCAAGTGAAACTCTCGTGTACTCCTGCCGCTCTGGCCTGAATGCGGATGTGTCGGAAGCGGACGGGGACAGCTGGCAGCCCTACAGGGAGGCAGAGGAAGAGATCGAGCTGTATCCGGGGCTGGGAGTACAGGAGGTCTATGATATGAGATTCCAGGGCTTTGGAACGCTGGTGCTCATGACGGGGGAAGATCATCCGGGCTTTTCTCTTGATACGCCTGACGCCAGGGGAGTGGAAGTGGATTAAATACAGGGGTAAAAAAGAGGAGGATAAGACTATGATCAAAGTACGGCCTACCAGAACAGACGCTGCCGGTAATGGATATTATAGGGGGACGGACGGAAAATATTATTATGGAAATGTGAAGAATGGATATCTGAAGGAGACTATCCAGGAGAGAAACCAGAGACTGGCACGGGAGAGCGCCGCGCGGGAGAAGAGCGGCGGCTCAGCAGGTGCGAGAGGCAAAGGAAACGCGAGAGGGACAGTGAGCCTGGCGGAGCAGGCGGAGCTGGGAGCAGCCGGCACGTCAGCTTTGGGTGTGTTCGGTTCCATACTGACAGCGATTGTGGTCTTTGTGGCGGCTGTCGCTATCACGGGAGGACTAATGATACTGACGGCGGTTATCGGGAGTATATGTACGGTGATAGGCGTTGTGGTTGTCTGGGCAAGAGCCTACAGTATCATTCCGCAGATTTTCTCGGAATTTGGAGTCACCCCCTGGACACTCCTGACCGTGCTCCCTATGCTGCTCAGTATTCTGATCCTGCTGGTTTGTCTTGTCAAAACATTTACAAGGCACAGGCTGTACGCCTGGCATCTTCTGATCGCCTACGCCATTATCTTTATCCCCTACGCAGTGATGCAGTGCGGGGGAATAGAGGCGGTATCGCAGGGGCTGGTGACATCGGATGTCCTGCTCTACGCTCTGATCAATACTGCGGGGTGCTGCGGGTTCTTTCCTGCCATGGCCCTGTTCCTCTTTCACACTGTGGATAAGAGGGTGAGACAGAGGCAGCAGTGTGAGGAAGAGGTGAGGACCGCAAAGACCGCCGGTTCCCGGAGAACAAAATTCAATCAATGACAAAATGTTTATGGAAACTGCTTGAAATAAGTGCTGTGATAATTACAACGCATTATATTTCCGGCAGTTTTTTTCTCTTGCGGCGCCTGCAGTGTCTGCAAGTCTGGTAAGAAGAGTTTTTGAGGAAATATCGAGCGGAGGCAAAGAGGATGAGTATATACGAGTATGATCAGGCGAGACATATAAGACAGAAGCGAAAAGAAGCTGCTTTGCAGGAGAAGTGAAATAAAAAAATATTTTATAGCGGAACAAGACCAAATAAAGAAAATGTAGAAAGTTTGGGATGTTTATGTTAAAATAGTGCAGACGACTCATTGCAAGGAAAAAGAGAGGCGAAAAAGTCTCTCGTCTTTCCTTGCTTTTTACTTGGAAAATGGTTTGCGGGGAAGAGATATTGATGGTGGGCTGATTGAGTGTTGGTAAAAATTCAGTCTATGGAATAGAAGTAATACTCCCGGTAAAGAAACTTTTGCAGATACCGGAAGGAGCTGGATGTGAAGACGATCCAGCTATCTTGGAGGGGCGGAGCTTTTGAAAGAAAGGCATCCGAGAAACAAGAGAGGCTATAAGTGTAAAATCCCTGTAAAGATTTTCGAAAAACAAAAGATAAAAAAATATCAATAACATAATGACACATATGCAACTTTATAAAAAATGATAATATCTTATTGAAAAAATAATAAAAATGTACAAAAAAGAGGGATATTCTGGTGAGAGATTGAAAAAAGTGTGGTAAACCACTATAATAAGAACAGTCTTGGAACGGAGAAAAAGGAGGAAACGATCATGAAACATGCCAGAACAGCTTTGAAGATGCTGGTGCTCTGCTGCCTGATGCTGTGTGGTGCGGGCGTTGTTATGTATATCGGGGCGGGGACTGTGGTGACAGAGGCGGTAGAACCCCTTCGGGCGGTGATCGCCGCAGGAATTGCTCTGGCTGCCGGCATGGTTGTTTTCCTCAAGCGGCACACTGGAAACTAGAACAAAAACTGGCTGGCTATACGGACAGATCAGTTTTTTTCATGTATCATGATAGGTCTGGCGGGCTATAAAAAAGGAACAGGAAGATGAAAGAGGAAAAACAGAGAAAACAACTAATGTGGATGCATAAAGCGCTGATCATTGCCGCGGCGGACGTAGTGATCATACTGCTGTCCTACCTGACAGCACTGCTGATGCGGTTCGATTTTGTATTCATGAATATCCCGGAGGAATACATCCAGGGCTATCTGTGGTCCATGCCCTTCTGGGTCGCCGCAACGCTGGTCGTGTTTTACGGCTGCCGACTGTACCACAGTATCTGGAGCCTGGCCAGTGTGGCAGAGTTCAGAAGGATACTGGCAGCCTATGTCATACTGCTGGTGGTCTATGTGGCGGGCATGATCTTTATGGGGCTTCGCATGCCCAGATCCTACTATTTCATGGGATATATCATCAGCTTCTGTCTGACGACAGGGGTGCGCTTCTCCTACCGGATCCTGCGGATGTACGCGATCCGGGAGGACAATGCGGCAAATGCGGACAAGATTCATGACCGGGTTATGATCATCGGAGCCGGAAGCGCAGGCCAGGTTTTGATCAAGGAGCTGCTGAGCTCCGAGAAGACCCATGTGCAGGTGTGCTGTGTCATTGACGATAACCCCAACAAGCTGGGCCGGTCGCTGGAGGGGATTCCCATCGTGGGAAACCGGTACGATATTGTGGAGATGGTGGAAAAATATAACATCAATCGCATTATCTACGCCATCCCCGCAACAACAGGCAAAAACCGCAAGGATATCCTGAACATCTGCAAGGAGACAAAATGCCGGATGCAGACAGTGCCTGGCGTCTATCAGCTGGTAAACGGCGAGGTCAGCGTCAGCACGCTGCGCAATGTAGAGATCACAGATCTGCTGGGCCGCGCCCAGGTTCGGGTCAATAACGAAGAGATCTTTGCCGCTATTAAAGGTTTGAACGTATTAGTAACAGGTGGTGGAGGCTCTATTGGGTCAGAACTTTGCCGTCAAATTGCGCAGGCACAGCCCAAGAGGCTGATCATTTTTGATATATATGAAAATAACGCCTATGAGATACAGCAGGAGCTGATCCGGAAATACGGGGACAAGCTGGACCTGGTAGTGCTCATCGGCTCTGTCAGAAATACCAACCGGATCGGCTGGGTGATGGATAAATATAAACCCGATGTGGTGTTCCACGCGGCGGCACACAAGCACGTACCGCTGATGGAGGACAGCCCCAACGAGGCCATCAAGAATAATGTCCTTGGCACCTACAAGACAGCAAAGGCAGCGGCTAAGGCGGGGGTAAGGAAATTTGTCCTCATCTCTACTGACAAGGCTGTCAACCCCACCAACATCATGGGGGCGTCCAAGCGCCTCTGCGAGATGGTGGTGCAGATGATGAACCGGAAATGCCCGGGCACAGATTTCGTGGCAGTCAGGTTCGGAAACGTACTGGGAAGCAACGGAAGCGTCATCCCGCTCTTTAAGAAACAGATCGCGGCGGGCGGACCGGTTACCGTTACTGATAAAAATATCATCCGTTACTTTATGACCATTCCTGAGGCGGTCTCACTGGTGCTCCAGGCGTCCTACTACGCAAAGGGCGGTGAGATATTTGTCCTGGACATGGGGGCTCCTGTTCGGATCGACGACATGGCGCGAAATCTGATCCGCCTGTCAGGCTACGAGCCGGATGTGGACATCATGATCGAGTACACCGGCCTGCGTCCGGGGGAGAAGCTTTACGAGGAGCTGCTCATGGACGAGGAGGGGCTGCAGGATACAGAAAATGAGCTGATCCACATTGGAAAGCCCATAGAGATGGATGATGAGTGGTTTGAGGTGCAGCTCAAAAAGCTGGACCGGGAGAGCAAGATAGAGAACGGCCATATCAAAGAGCTGGTGGCACAGATCGTGCCAACCTATCACCCAAAGCCCTCCGACCTGGGAGAACAGGAACCACAGAAAGCTTCATAGACCAGATGTTGCTGATTTGATATAACAGATTAGATATTTTCAGGATTCCAAAGGAAGTCAGATCGTCGCCTTGCCGCGTCTGGCTTCGTTGGATGATATAGTGTCTCCGCAGCTTCTGCCTTTTTTCGGGGCAGAAATGGCGGAGCCTACTCTTTTTTACCTGTTTAACAGGAAATTTCATAAATGATCATAAGGCAAGGGATAATTAAACAAGGAGAAATACCAGACTATGTGGTACGTCATGCAGGTGCGCACAGGCACCGAAGAGAGTATCCGCATCCAGTGCCAGAGCAATATACCTGCCGGCGTGCTGGAGAGATGCTTTATCCCTTATTATGAAGAGAGAAAACATATCCGGGGTACATGGATCACACAGAAGAAGGTCCTGTTTCCCGGGTATGTTTTTGTCGTTACAGACAAACTGGATCAGCTCTACGAGTCTCTGCGAACTGTCATCGGCCTCACAAAGCTGATCGGCACCGGCCGGGATATCGTTCCCCTGACAGACCAGGAGAAGCGCTTCCTCCTGGAGTTCGGCGGCGAGGAGCAGATGGTCGCCATGTCCGAGGGGATCATAGAGAATTCCAAGGTGCACGTCTACTCCGGGCCCCTCAAGGGCAAGGAGGGCTACATCCGGAGGATCGACCGGCACAAGCGCAAGGCCTGGCTGGAGATCGAGATGTTCGGCAGGCTGCAGAAGGTGCAGGTGGGGCTGGAGATCGTGGCGAAGACGTAGGGATAAGAAGTGATATGAGAAGAAATGAGAGCCTTTAGGGGCTCTTATTTTTGTGGGGAAAATGCATAGCCCATATATGAATTTATATTAAAAAGGTGAGAGGAACAAAACAATGGCATTTCAAACAGAGAGCACAGGGATCAGTCCATTTGAAAGGAAAATATGGCTTTCCAGCCCGACCATGCACGGTCCGGAGCTGGAATATGTGACAGGGGCGTATAAGACAAACTGGATGTCTACGGTGGGCGAGAATATAAATGAGGTCGAGAGACTTGCATGTGAAAAAATCGGATGTGGATATGCAGTCGGGCTCTCTGCCGGAACCGCCGCCCTACATATGGCGGTAAAGCTTGCAGGGGTAAAGGCGGGAGACAGGGTGTTCTGTTCGGATATGACATTTGACGCCACAGTGAACCCGGTTGCATATGAAGGAGGTATCCCTGTGTTCATTGACACAGAATATGATACCTGGAATATGGATCCCGCAGCTTTGGAGAAGGCGTTTGCGCTTTATCCGGATGTGAAGGTTGTAGTGATTGCTCATCTCTATGGAACACCGGGAAAAATTGATGAGTTGAAGGAAATATGCGACAGACACGGAGCGGTGATCATTGAAGACGCGGCTGAGTCGCTGGGAGCGGAATATAAAGGGAAACAGACCGGGAACTTCGGGCGGTATAACTGTATTTCCTTCAACGGCAACAAAATTATTACAGGCTCTTCCGGTGGAATGTTATTGACAGATGACAAAGAAGCGGCAGACAAAGTGAGAAAGTGGTCCACTCAGTCCCGGGAAAACGCGCCCTGGTATCAGCACGAGGAGTTGGGCTATAACTACAGGATGAGTAATGTGATTGCCGGGGTTGTACGAGGGCAGTTCCCCTATCTGGAGGAGCATATCGAGCAGAAAAAAGCCATCTATGAGAGATACCGGGAGGGCTTTAAAGACCTTCCGGTTGTGATGAATCCCTATGACGCAGAGAACAGCGAGCCTAACTTCTGGCTCAGCTGCATGCTGATCGAGCCAGAGGGAATGTGCAGGCAGGTAAGAGGAGAGCGGGAGGCAATCTATATAAGCGAACCGGGGAAATCCTGTCCCACAGAGATACTGGAAACACTTGCAGAATATAATGCCGAGGGAAGACCAATCTGGAAGCCAATGCATATGCAGCCGATTTACCGGATGAATGGATTTGTCACAAGAGAGGGCAATGGAAGAGCGGTGACCAATGCGTATATTGCCGGCGGTGCTCTTGGAAAGGACGACAGGCCGCTGGATGTGGGAATGGATATCTTCCAGAGAGGGCTGTGTCTGCCCAGTGACAATAAGATGACGGCGGAGGAGCAGGAGCAAGTGATTGAGATTGTGAAGAGATGTTTTGAGTAAAATGAAGTATTTGGAAGAGAGTTTTTAAAAATGGGAAATAGGCATAAACCATACGGACCATATGAAAAATACATAAAACGTCCAATTGATTTTTTGTGTGCTCTTGCAGCTATTGTGGTTTTCAGCTGGCTTTATATTATTGTGGCTGTCCTTGTAAGGCTGAAATTGGGAAGTCCGGTTCTCTTTACGCAGGAGCGCCCGGGAAAAGACGGGAAAATATTCAAATTATATAAGTTTAGAACAATGACAGATGAAAAAGATAAAAATGGAAAGCTCCTGCCGGATGAGGTTAGGCTGACTAAATTTGGAAGACTGCTCAGAGCTACAAGCCTGGATGAACTTCCTGAAGCTTTTAACATATTGAAGGGGGATATGAGCGTAATCGGGCCAAGACCATTGTTAGTTTCGTATCTTCCCTATTATACCGAACAAGAGAGCCACAGACATGATGTAAGACCTGGATTATCCGGTCTGGCGCAGGTGAACGGAAGAAATTATATAGGATGGGACCAGAGGCTGAAACTGGATGTTCAATATGTAGAAAAGATCACCTTTAAAGGAGATGTCATGATCATCCTAAATACTGTAAGGAAATTTCTTAAAAAGGAAGATATAGCAGTAGATACAAATACAGTGGAACCTAATTTTGCAGAAGAAAGGATGCAGAAAATGGTTCAAGATCAGGAGGTTTAGCGTGAATATATTGATTCTTAGCGCAGGTACAAGAAATAAAATTGTTCAATATTTCAGGAAAGAATTGTACGGAAGGGGCAAGGTTGTTGCAACTGATATGAGCAACCTTGCTCCTGCTATTTATGAAGCGGACAAATATTATATAGTTCCCAGTATGCATGCGCCGGAATACCTGGATATTATTTTAGATATCTGCAAAAAGGAAGAAATAACAGGTGTTCTCTCTCTGATTGATCCTGAATTATCTCTTCTGGCTAAAAACTGTGACAAGTTTAACAAGGTTGGCGTGAAGGTTATAGGATCTTCCTATGAACTTTGTGAGATGTCATTAGATAAAAATAGAATGTTCCAATGGCTGACAACCCATAAATATAATTGTGCAAGATCTTATGTAGATAAGGAAAAGTTTTTTTCTGATGTAGAAAAGGGAGAAATTACCTATCCTGTCTTTGTGAAACCTGTTAAAGGAAGTGCAAGCATTTCCATATCAAAAGTATATGATAAAGACACAGTTGAGGTACTTTTTGCCCACGAAGACGGACTTATGATACAGGAGTTTCTGGATGGGCAGGAAATCGGCGCAGACGTTTATATTGATATGCTGTCTGGCGAGGTCGTATCTATTTTCACAAAGAAAAAACTGAAAATGCGGGCCGGTGAAACTGACAAAGCAGTATCATTTCAAGATAAAAAATTGTTTGATTTGATCGAAAAATTTGCGAAAGAGGCTGGATATAGGGGCCAGATAGATATAGATATTTTTGATATCAATGGCGAGTACTATATTTCTGAAGTGAATCCCAGATTTGGAGGGGGATATCCCCATGCCTACGAAAGTGGTGCGAACCATATGAACTTAATTATAAATAATTTGAATGGGGAAATAAATGATAGCGTAATTGGACGTTATGAAATTGGGACTTATATGATGAAATATAATGAAATTATGATTCGGAGGTAAGAGGATGTTCGAGGGAACCCGCAAAAAAGTGTTTTGGATGACAGATGCAATCCAACATAGTGCTGTTCGAAAACAATATGAGGATATTTTAAATATACAGAAGCAGGAAGGTAATTCTCTGAATATATATCTTCGCAAAATTTTGGAATATGCAATTTGCAATGTCCCGTTTTATGAGCAAATTTCGACACCAGAATTGCATAAATTTCCAGTTATGTCAAAAATCACTTATAAGGAACAAGGTCAGCGATGTCGATCAAGAGAATATCTTGAAAATAAAAAATTGTATATTGCATCAACAAGTGGATCAACAGGAACGCCTTTGATCGTATACCAGGATGCAAATAAAAAAGCTAGGATGCGTGCAGATTTGATTGCTGCACATGAAGCCGTGGGTTGGAACTTAGGAGATCATTATATTTTTATCCGAAATTGGGTCAGCAATTATAAACAATCCACATTGAAAAATATTGCGCAAAATGTTGTTAACATTAGTGTGACGGAATTTGGGGAAGAAAAAAAAGAGTGGTTATGTTTGCATCTGCAAAAAAAAACAGGAAGTATTATTTTCGGTTATGCGTCATCAGTTTGTGATTTTTTAAATTATATTAGGAAGAAAAAAATAAATGCCCGTGAGTTAAAGGTGAAGTTGATTATCTGTGATTCAGACGAGTTAACATCTGTGAATCGCAAATTATTAGAAGAAGCTTTTGGATGTATAGTCATTAATCGTTATGACAATGAAGAAAATGGACTTTTAGCAATATCCAGTCCATATAAAGATACACTGATGGTTAATTACCCTAGCATTTACGTTGAATTACTGAAATTAGACTCAGATGAACATGTAGAGCCTGGCGAAATGGGAAGAGTGGTAGTAACCGACTTGTTTAATCGTGCTATGCCGTTGATTCGATATGATATAGGAGATTTAGCCATATCTCCTGATCCGGCAGGTAAGATACGAACCTTCTCTTCTTTGAACGGAAGAAGGGCCGATTGTATTTATTCTACTGATGGAAAGATTATTAGTGCTGTCGCCATCAGTAGTATTACAGAAATCTTTGACACGATTATGAGATACCAACTCATCCAGATATCAAAAACGTGTTTTGAATTCCATTATATTGGTGAAATTAGTGAGAGAAATATGTTAGAGTTATCCAACCGATTGCATACTGCATTGGGATCGAAGGCTGAAATTCGATATATTGAGGAATATAATATTCCACTTGAAAAAAGCGGAAAGGCAAAAACGATAGTAAACGCAGTAAAGAAAGAGAAGAATAGAAATGGTGAATCATATTCAATTTAAAGTGCGGATATTGATGAAACTGATAATATATAAGCTTTTTAGCAAAAGTAGAATAATTAGCGATGAAAGCTATAACAAACTTTTGTTTTTTATTATGTTTGGCAGAATCCCCGACTTTGACAATCCTAAAACTTTCAATGAATTTATTTGTGCCAGAAAAGTTCGATTAGATGAATATTGGCTCAGCAAATATACCGATAAATATGAAGTAAGAGAGTATGTAGCACAGTGCATTGGCGAAAAGTATTTGAATGAAATATACGGGGTTTATCGATGTTTTGACGAAATTCCATTTAAAATGCTGCCTAACCAGTTTGTTCTTCGTGGAACACACGGATCCGGATACAATGTTATTGTAAAGAATAAAGAAAACTTAGACTATGAGAAGACAAAAAAGTATGTAGATGGCTTTTTAAAAGAGAATTTTTACTACTTCGGCAGAGAAAAAAATTATTTCAATATTGAACCTAGGATTATTTGTGATAAATATATCGAAGGAGTTGCATCTGGTAAGGTTCCAGAAGCAAAAGTATTTTGCTTTGGGGGAAAAGCAAAGTTTGTATCTTATAATATAGTGATTAACGGCTGCACATTCACGAATCACTATGATGCTGAGTGGAATGAATTAAAATATCGGCAGGGATATCCAGAATACAAACAGCCGATAGATATTCTGCATAAAGAAGAAATAATTATACTGGCAGAAAAATTGGCGGAAAAGTTTGATTTTGTAAGAGTAGATTTATATAATTTGCCTGATAAAGTTTTATTTAGCGAGCTCACTTTTCATTCTGGAGGGGGGTTAGTGCCCTTTGAGCCAGAAGAATATGATTACAAATTTGGAGAATGCTTTAAAGAATTGGAGAAGTAAAATGAAGAAGATTTTTATTGTTGCTCATTTTTGCAGTGATTTTACTAGTAGAGGAAACAACAGGTTTAATTATCTTGCTTCAAAACTTGCTGAAGCAGGCAACGAAGTGCATTTTTTTACAACAGACTTTTCCCATGTAAAAAAAAGAAGGAGAATAACTGAAAATTTGAATTTGCCATATAAAGTGCATTTTATTCATGAAAATGGTTACCAAAAGAATGTATCTTTGCGGAGAATATTAAGTCACAGAAAGTTTGGAATAAATCTAAAAAAGGCATTGATGTCAATGTCTCCCCCCGAAGTTGTCTATCTGGCTGTTCCATCGATTGATGCGGCATTTGTAACGGCAGAATATTGTGTAAAAAATAATATTCCCTATTTAGTGGATATCCAAGATCTTTGGCCAGAAGCTTTCCAGCTAGTTTTGAAACATCTGGATTTTCTGTTTATTGGAATGCAGAAGAAGGCAGACTATATATATAAAAATGCAGATAGGGTGATAGCGGTTTCTAAAACATATTCCAGCAGAGCAAATTCTGTTAGGAAAGATACAAAAAACACATTATGTGTTTATCTTGGCACTGATTTGGAAGTGTTTGATAAATATCCAGTTATTCCAGTTCAGAAAAAAGATAATGAAATTTGGATTGTATATATTGGAACATTAGGTTCAAGCTATAATATTAACATTGTGATTGAGGCAATAAGACAATTATATGAAAAAGGAATCAGAGGATTTAGCTTTCAGGTTTTTGGTGATGGTCCTAAAATGGAGGAATTCCAGTCTAATGCAGTGGGACTTCCTGTACACTTTTGGGGGCGGTTGCCATATGCTGAGTTAATAGGATATGTAAAAAATGGGGACATTGCTGTTAACCCTATTGCTAAAGGGGCTGCCCAGAGTATAATAAATAAGCATGCAGACTATGCAGCTGCAGGATTGCCTGTTGTGAACACACAGGAATGTGAAGAATATCGAGATTTATTAAATTCATATAAGTGTGGAATTAACTGTGATGTGGAATCTTCAGCACAGGTTGCAGAGGCACTTCAAGAATTAATTGAGAACCCTGAGAAGAAAAAACAAATGGGAAGAAATTCAAGAATCATGGCTGAAGAATTATTTGACAGAAGCCATACATATAATAGAATTGTGAGAGAGATTGAGGAATTAGTGAGGTAGAAATACTTGAGAAAATTATTGATTATGGCCTCTTTGTTTTGGCCACAAAAAAAGAGTGGAGGACCGCCGATTAGTATCTTGAATTTAGTTCTGTCCATTAAGGACGATTTTGATATATACATTATATCAAAAAACCACGAGATTAATGAGGATAAACCGTTGGAGGGTGTCCATGATGGGTGGAATCAATTCTCCTTTGGGAAAGCATATTATGTGCCTAAAGGAAAACATAGTCTGAAAAATATTTTATCTTTGATTGATTTTGTCAGTCCGGACGTTATTTATCAGAACAGTTTTTTTAGTGCCGATGATATGCTGCCTGTACTGATTTATAAAAAGAAACATAAAAACATAAAAATCATTGTTGCACCAAGAGGCGAGTTTTATCCTGAAAGATTATCCCAAGGTAAACTTAAAAAGAAAACTTATGGATATGTATTAAAATATACAGGAATGTTAAAAGATATATTCTTTCAAGGTACGAATCAGGATGAAAGCCGGCAAATAAAAGAGAATCTTTACATTCCGGACCGCTATCTTTTGAATATCCAGAACATTGCGACGGTATCTGTAAAATCTGAAAAGGTTTTACAGAAAAAAAGAGGGGAACTAAGGCTGGTATATATTGCCAGAATCCATCCGACAAAAAATCTCCTCAATGCGATCAGATGGCTATCGAAGGTCCGGGGTGAAGTGATTTACGACATATATGGATCTGTTGAAGATGAAGAATATTGGATGCAGTGTAGGAACATAATAGACAAACTTCCAGACAATATACAAGTCAATTATAAAGGAATGGTTGAGCATGATAGAGTTTCAGAGGTGATATCTGACTATCATGCTTATTATATGCCCACAACAGGAGAAAATTTTGGTCATTCTATTGTGGAGGCCTTGCTGACCGGGAGACCGGTTATCATCAGTGACCAGACACCATGGACAGATGTGAACAATGTGGGAAGTTATGCAATCAGCCTTGAGAAACCAGAAAAATTTATTGAAAGTCTTAATAAAATGACAGAAGTATCAGGAGATACTTACATGCAGATATGCGAAAAAGCAAAACAATACATTGATCAGAAATTGGATAATCAGAGCATTATCAAGCAGTATAAGAAGGCGTTTGGTGAATAAGAATGTTAGAAAAGATTTGTAAAGTGATAATTAACGGTATACGATTTATCGGATTCTCGTCTTATAGAAATCTATATGCAGTTTCTATATCAACACACATCAAAAAATCGCCGAATGCGCAGGTACACATAGGGAAAAGGTTCAGAACGCGGAATAACGTGGAACTCAATGTAAGAGAAGATGCTCGGCTCGAAATAGGAGACAATGTATTTATAAACAGTGGCTGCATAATTACTGCAAGAGACTCTATAATTATAGGAGACAATACTATTTTAGGGCCATATGTGATGATATACGACAACGATCATGCTGTGGAAGCTGGAAAAGTTTCGGATAATCATTACGTTACAAGTGAAGTTAAGATTGGAGCAAATGTGTGGATTGGTGCAGGAACGGTGATTTTGAAGGGCACTGTGATAGAAGATGATTGTGTTATTGCTGCTGGCAGTGTGGTTAAAGGAATTGTAAAAAAAGGGAGCATGATCGTTCAAAAAAGGAATACACAGGTAATTACACTGCGGAAAACGGAGGCTTAACGTGAAAATTAAAATTTTAATAAAAGGTTGTCTGATGCGATTTTTTGAACAATTTCCGGTTCTAATAACAGACGAACAGCATTCAAAATTATTGTATAGAGTTATGTTTGGTTATGTCCCGGATTTAGCTCATCTTAAGACAATGAATATATATGTTCGACAAAAATTTCAGATGAAAAGTTGTCATATTGGATGTACACGGATAAATATGAAGTGAGAAAATATGTTGAAAAGACTATAGGAGCAAAATATTTAAATCACGTAATAGGGCTATATGATTCGTTCCAGGAAATTGATTTTGATTCTCTGCCCGATGCCTTTGCTTTAAAAGCGACACATGGCTCTTCTTATAACATCATTGTTACTGATAAAGAGAAATTGGACAGAAAAGCGGCAAAAGATTTGATAATATTTTTGATCCCGAGTGGAATTTACTTCCTGTCAGATACGGCTATGATGGTTTTGATAATGATGTGGAACCAGAAAATGGAGAGGAACTGATCAGTGCTGCGGAAAGACTGGCTGCTCCTTTTGAATTTGTCCGGGTAGATCTCTATAATGTGGACGGAAGAATTATATTTAGTGAATTGACATTTCATTCCGGAGGTGGCTTGATACCCTTTGAACCTAAGGAATATGACAGGAAATTTGGACAAATGTTAGGCTTATAATATGACCATTTAGCTTAATATAATGATCCACACAAAGAATAGAACAAGAGAGACGATTTAAAAATGAAAGTACTTTTGCTTGGCTCTTTGATTTCTTCAGAGCAGATGGAAAAATTTAATAATAATAGCAAAGAAAAAGCTTCTGTTGCGCCTGTAAATTATGAAATGATGTTGGTAAAGGGATTGGTAGAGAATGGAGCAGAAATAGAAGCGTTAAGCGTTCCTGCTGTAGCAGCATACCCACATAGCATTTATAAGCGAATTACTGCAAATAAAGAAGTGATTGAAGAGAAGATTAAGGCGCAATGGGTTCCTTTTGTAAATATTCAAGGCCTCAAACAGCTTTCCATTCAAAGAAATGTAGAAAAACTGTTGAAACAGTGGTTAGAAGAAAATCGGAAAATCAAAGACAAGATTGTTTTAATGTATTCTATTTATCCGCCTTATTCAGAACCAGCAATACGTTTATGTAAGGAATATTGTTGCCATCTCTGCGCAGTAATTGCTGATCTTCCAGAATATATGTACTCATGGAAAAATATGACAGGGATTCGTGGATGGTATTCTAAGCGGCTTTCAAAAAAAATGCTTGCACTTCAGGATAAATGTGATAGTTATGTCCTGTTTACAAAGCCAATGGCTGAGAAAATGGGAATTGAGAATATACCTTATATTGTTTCTGAGGGCTTCTGTGACGCTGATATTTTCAAAGATATCCCAGATCAGGAGAAGTATGAGAGGAAAACAATTTTGTATGGAGGAAATCTCAGCAGGCTATATGGCATTCAGAATTTAGTTAAAGGTTTTATGAAGACTGATTTAGATGCAGAATTACATTTATATGGTGCTGGAGCAGATGCAGGCTTTATTGAAGAATGTATCAAGCAGGATTCACGTATCAAGTTTTTTAAGAGAGTTGATAGGAAAACTTTATTGATTGCATTGAAACGTGCACATCTACTTGTAGTGAACAAACCCACAGAAGACGATTATAGCAATTATTCTTTCTCATCCAAGATTTTGGAGTATATGGCATCTGGAACACCGCTATTAACTACGAAAGTAGGAGGGATGCCTGAGGAGTACCTAAAATATGTTTACATTATAGATGATGAATCAATAGACGGTATTTCTAATGCATTAACTACAGTTATGGCCAATACTTCTCAAGCACTATGTTTATTTGGAAAAAAAGCCGCACAGTTTGCTATAAGTGATAAGAATTACCGAGAAATGACTAAAAAGATATTGACATTTTTACAAGTACAGTTATGTGGGGATAAGTAGATGAAGGTACTACAATCAACAGTGAGAGTGATAAAAACTTGGATGAAGCTGTTGACTGGAATAAAGAACTAAAGAAAAAGGAGAGATATATCCTGATGACTATAGTAACTATTCTTCCTCATCAAAAAAATAGAATCTATGGCTTCAGGATCTCCCGTGTCAGTAACTAAGTCAGCTGAATATCACGAAAATATGATGATTATTTTTCTATATGTGGGAAGGTTACAAATTCTTGTAAGGAATGCTTGATAAAGGGGAAAGATGAATATAATTTTGCGAAAAAAACGATTAGTAATATCAATTAAATCAGCACATTTAATATTGGGATTTTTTGTTATTTTATGGCTTAATGCTGGAAATTTTACATATATAGTAGATAGTATACCATCTTTTATGAAACTTTTTGTTGCTATTATATGGTTTGGACTAAGTTGCTATAGAAGAAAAACATATCTATATTATTTTTTGAAAACTTCTCTTTTAATGATAGGTTTTGTAGCGATTATTTTTTCTTCAATGTTATTAGAAAGAAGAGCTTATTATAATTTATACTTTCAAGCATTTTTATATATTATTATTATATTTGCATTGTTTTCATACTATTTCTATTTTGGAGAAAAAAAGGAACTTAATCTTATCTGCAAAGTGTATATGGCAGATATGATTATTGTGTTATTTCATACATTTTTTGAATTGATAAATAATCCTATTTTAGTACGTGCAATAAGTACAAGCGCAGAATCACAAGAATTGTTATTAAATGCTGAAATACCGAATGGAATCGGAGGATATAGTTTTTGTTATGCACTTGTTTTTATTATGATTTTATTCACTTTATCAGATGGATATCTAAAAAATCATAAAATTTTTAAGGGCATATTATGTATATCCGTACTTATTTTTCTTTTTCAAGCGCAAATAACATTGGCGTTTATAATATATGTCATTATTTTATTAATGTCGGTTTTTTTGTCTAAAATTCATACTAGGATTCAGCTTGTAAAGAAAATTTTACTGACTTTATTAGTTGTAAGCATTTTAATACAATATCAAAATATTCTGCAATGGCTAATTGGTATTGCTGACGAGTCGATGGCCCAAAGATTAGAAGAACTATTAGTGTTTTTTCAGACATCGGGCCGCGTGACAGGAAGTGATTCTCAGTCTCGTTTAGAATTATACCAGATATCTTTACAGGCCTTTTTGCAAAATCCTATAGTTGGAAATTGGGGAAATAGACCATTTGGATGCCATTCTTCCTTTTTAGATATGTTGGCTGCCTATGGTTGCTTTGGAGTTATTGGGATAGTGGGATTTATACGACCATTATTTTTGGCTAAAAAAAGACTAATTGGAAAAAATAAAAAGGCGCTTATATATACCTTGATTATTTTTTCGATGTTGGCATGTATTAATGTTGTTCATGTGAGCCAGATTACCTTGGCGGTTGTGTTGATTATACCAATTACATTAAAATATATGGCATGTGGAGATGAAAATAAGGAATGAAAATTGTTCAAATAAATGTTACATATAGCAGCGGTAGTACAGGTCAAATAGCACAGAAAATACATAAATTTTTAAACGATAAAGGGATAGAAAATCATATAATATATGGATATGGACCTAAAAAGCAATCAGGTCATCTCTCAATATATAATTATTGGACAACACATTTGCATAGTTTTTTATCGCGATATTTTTGCATGCAAGGCTTAGGGTCATTACTGCCAACCTATAAGGCGATTAAATTTTTAAAAAGAATAAATCCCGATATAGTGCATTTGCATAATATCCATGGGCATTATTTGAATTATCCACTATTATTTTATTATTTAAAGAAAAGAAATATACAGGTAATATGGACATTTCATGATTGCTGGCCTTTTACAGGAAAATGTGCACATTATTCTGAAAAACATTGTATGAAGTGGAAAACGGGCTGTTTTGATTGCCCAAACTTATCTACATATCCCGATTCTAAATATGATGGTACTAGAAGAAATTATCGTTTGAAGAAAAGAATATTTCTCAGAATGCCTAATTTACATATAATAGCAAATTCAAATTGGTTATTTGGTGAAATAAAGTCTTCTTTTTTGAAAAATAAAAATATTTATAAAATATATAATGGAATAGATACCTCTCTATTTTACCCTAGAAATAGAGAAGCATGGAGAAAAGAAAATAAGTATAATCAGACCGACATTATTGTATTAGGAGTATCAAGCGTATGGAAGAAAGAAAAAGGGTTTGATGTATTTTTGAAGCTATCAACTGTTTTGCCTGATAATTATAAATTTGTTATGGTAGGAGTAAATGAAAAACAGTTGAGAGAGCTTCCTGATAATATTTATGGTATCTTACGTACAGAAAATATTAATAAATTAGCTGAAATATATTCGGGATGTGATGTGTTATTAAATCCTTCCAAGGAGGAAACGTTTGGTATGGTGACTGCTGAAGCAGTTGCCTGTGGTATACCTGCTATTGTTTCAAACTCTACTGCGTGCCCTGAGGTGGTTAGTTGCTGTAATGCAGGAATGATTGTTGACATGGATAATTTAAAAGAAGTTGTAGATGCACTTTTAAAACTAGGACATACAAATGCAGAACTAAAACAAGAAATAAGTGACAATGTAAGAGAAAAGTTTTCGTCTACTGTAATGTGCGAAAACTATTTTAAACTATATCAATCAATATCTATTGAAAAATCTAATTGAAATTTATATTAATGGAGAATGAATAATGAAAAACCAAAGAAAAATAGGAGCAGTCTTTTCATACAGTGCAACGATACTAAATATATTTATTTCTATTTTTCTAACCCCCTTTATACTGCAACAGATTGGTGACGTAGAATATGGTGTATACCGTACAGTGCAGTCTTTGACGGGGCAGCTTGCGTTAATTTCAATAGGAATAGGAACTATAATGTCTGTAATGGTTGCACGTTATAATGTGCGAGAAGATAAAGACAAAAATAGAGATAAAGAGAATCTTTTTGCTATGGGGATATCAATTGCAGGTATCATATCTTTGCTGGTAATTTTGGCGGGTGCAGTTTTATTTTGTTTTATAGATACGCTGTATAGTGCCACAATGAATTCCAATCAAATTCTTTTAGTGAAAAAGCTATATATTATCTTAGTTCTTAATGTTGCATTATACTTATTTAGAGACGTTTTTGTTGGCATTATTCATGGATATGAAAAATTTTTATATTCAAATTTTCTTAAAGTATTAAGACTGCTTTTAAGGGTTGTACTAATAGTTGCCCTTTTATTATGTGGCTTTGGTTCTTTTTCATTAGTTATGTGTGATCTTTCACTTACAGTAGCCTTACTAATATGCGATGTAGTGTATTGCTTTAAGATATTAGGAATTAAAGTAAAATTCCACTTTCTAGATAAAGAATTATTTAAGATGCTCTTATCTTTTTCTATAGCAGTTATGATGCAAACGTTTGTTAATCAAGTAAACCAAAATCTTGATGGCGTTATTCTTGGTGCAATGGTTAAACCGCAATTAGTAACAGTATATTCGTTGGCGTTGACTATATATGTCTCTTTTAATTCTATGTCTAGTGCATTAGCAAGTTTGTACACGCCAGAAGCAGCAAGGATGGTTCAGCTACATTCATCTACAGAGGAACTAGAAAAATTTGTAGTAAAAGTAGGGAGATACCAGTATTTAACAATGGCCGTGCTTCTTGGAGGCTTTATTTCTGTAGGGGAAAATTTTATAAATGTTTGGGTTGGTAGTGGAAAAGGCGATGTATATTATTTGGCATTAATTTTAATGATTCCAATGATGTATGCAAACACTTTAAGTGGAGCTAATAGTGTGTTGGATGGTTATATGAAGAGAATGGGACGCTCTATAATATTAATATTTACAGCTATTATTAATATAGTTTTTAGTATTTGTATGGTGAAAATTATAGGATACTGGGGAACTGCATGGGGAACGGCTGGATCGGTGATATTGGGGCAAATAGTCATACTTTCTTTTCATTATAGAAAGGTATTTGGATTCCACGTGATTAAGTATTTTGCCGGAATTTCAAAGGGAATTACTTTGAGTTTAGCCTTAGCTATTCTTTGCTCTTTGCCATTTGGGTATATGCATATAAGTGATTTCTGGCTAGTGATTATTAAAGGTATTGTTTTTGTGGCAGTATATGGAATATGTATTATAAAGTTTGGCGCCAATGAAAATGAGAAGATCATTATTCATAACGCTTTGAAAATGATAAAAAGAAAGAAGGATAGACTATGAATTACTCCCCTGTTATTTTGTTTGTATATAATAGACCTTATCAAACAACGGAGGTATTAGAATCATTATCAGAATGTAAGTATGCTGAGGATACCATGCTCTATATTTTTTCCGATGCTGCAAAAAAAAGTTCTGGTAAAGAAAAAGTTAGTGAGGTGCGGCAAATAATAAATCAACCTCAATGGAAGAAAAAATTTAAGAATGTTAATGTCATTGAAGCTGAGAAAAATAAGGGACTGGCTAACTCTATCATATCAGGAGTTGATAAAGTTATTAATAAATATGGCCGTGCAATTATAGTTGAAGATGATAATAAAGTGGCATATGATTTTTTGGATTATATGGATAGAGGTCTTGACTTTTACAAGGATAATAAAAAAATAGGATTTATTGGGGCATATACTGCACCAATTAAATTCCCAAATGATTATAAAAAAGACGTATTTGCGATGGGACGCGGCTCAAGCTATGCTTGGGCTACTTGGGTGGATAGATGGAATTTAGTTGATTGGGATGTAAAAGACTATGAGATATTTAAGAATGATAGAAAAAAAAGGAAACTTTTTGATGTGTATGGAAAAGACCGGTCCTATATGCTTGATAACCAAATGAATGGGACGATAGACTCTTGGGCTATTCGATTCGGCTATTCGATGTTTAAAAACCAGATGTTGGCAATTCTTCCGGTGAACACACGGGTAGAAAATATTGGGTTTGATGGAAGCGGCATACATAATAAAGCCAATGATACGAGATTCCTGGTTCATATTGATAAAAATCTGAAGCCTGTTGAATTTCAGAATGTTGAGGTGGATCCAAGAATACGAAAAGAGTTTGTAAAATTATTTAATACGCCTTTAAAAATAAAAATCAAACGTTTCATTAAAAAAATAATATACAAGAACAAAGCGAGGTCACTATGAAAAAAGTAGGTATTATAACTTTTCATTGGGCACCTAATTATGGAGCAGTACTTCAAGCATATGCTCTGCAGAAGCACTTAGAGAGATTTGACATATTTGTAGAAGATATTAATTATTTGCCATTACGTAATATATTGACATTAAGATTTTTTGATTTGTATCTCAGAAGATTTGAAAATATAAAAAAGGCAAAAGTGATGAGAAAGTTCAGAAATAAGTATCTTCAGTTATCGCCAAAGATATACTTTAATAATAAAGGACTTTTCGAAAGTCAGAATAAATATGATTATGTGGTAGCAGGAAGTGATCAGATTTGGAATGAAAGCTTTATGATGACCGCAGAGAAAAACGTTACTCTAAGTTATTACTTAAATTTTATGTTAGACAATAACAAACGGATCAGCTATGCTGCCAGCTTTGGGACAAATGAAATTACGGCAAATATAGAGAAATATGGAATACCTGAATTAAAAAGATTTAAGGCAGTCAGTGTACGAGAAGAAAACGCAGTGGCAATGTTAAAAAGTTATGGTATAGATGCCTATTTTGTATGTGACCCTACATTGCTCATTCCTGTAGAAAACTATGAGTATATTATCCAAAATAAAAAGGACAATGGTACAGTTAATATTTTTAATTATTTGCTGCGGGGAGGAAGAGAAAGTTCAGATCTTACGGAAAAATATATCATCCAGGAAGCTTGCAAAGATATGTCACACTTAGATAAAAAGATATTAAGTGTAGAAGATTGGTTATGGAAAATTAAAACCTGTGATTTAGTTTTAACAGATTCTTTTCATTGCACGGTTTTTGCAATTTTGTTCCACAAAACATTTATTGCGATAAATGATAAAAATTGTAGTATGAATGCTCGTATACAAACATTATGCAAAAGACTGGGACTGGAGCATAGGATATTAGAAAGCTATGATCAAAATAGAATTAATGGTTTGCTAAAGACAACAGATATTAATTGGGAAGAAGTTGATAGAAAAATAAAAGAATGGAGTAAAGAGTCTACGGATTTTTTGCTTAACGCATTGGAAATAAAGGAGAAGCCATGACAGAAATAACAGATCATGATAAATGTACTGGATGTGGTACATGTTCCCAAATATGCCCTAAAACTTGTATTACTATGAAAAGAAATGAGGAGGGGTTTTTATATCCTATAGTGGATCATGAAAACTGTATCAACTGTAAAAAATGTGTAAAATATTGCCCAGAAAATAGAGAAAAGACGGATAGATCTGAAATAATTAAAGGTTATATGGCGTATAACCTGACCTTAGATGAAAGATTAAGGGGGTCATCGGGGGGAATATTTGAATTAATTGCATCATATGTTTTGAACCATGGTGGTGTAGTATTTGGAGCAGTAATGGCGAAAAACTGCAAATCCGTCTATCATACTGTGGCCCATACAGAAAAAGAACTAAGAAAAATGTGCGGTTCAAAATATGTACAAAGTGATATTGGGGAAACATTTAAATTAGCAAAGGAATATCTTGACAAAGGTAAAAAAGTTTTATATTCTGGTACGCCATGTCAGATATCTGGTCTTTTGGCATTTTTAGACCGAACATATGATAATTTGTATACTCAAGATATCATATGCCATGGGGTTCCATCACCGATGGTATGGGAAAAATATGTGGAATATAGAGAGAAGGTTGCCTCTGCAAGAGCGCAGAGAATCTTTTTCAGACATAAAAAATATGGATGGAAAAGATACTCTCTGTTAATCTCATTTGAGAATAACAGAGAGTATCTAAGTCCATTAGATAAAGATTTATATATGCAGGGATATTTGTCTAATATTTTTTTAAGGAAAAGCTGCTATCAGTGCACACATAAAACGGAACATACGGAAAGCGATATAAGTTTAGCTGATATGTGGGGGATAGAAAATATAGATCCCAACGTAAATGATAATCAGGGGTGTTCATTAATTATTGTCCAATCGTCCAAAGGAGAGGAACTTATAGAAGATATAAAAGAATCTTTATGGATTAAGGAGATAGATATAAAAGAAGCGTTAAAGTATAATTCTGCGAGGTTTCATTCAGTAGATTTGAATATGAATCGTCAAACATTTATGCAAGATTTATCCCAATATCCTATCGAGAGGGTATTGAAAAAATATGGAAAGAAAAAAGAAAAGTTAAAAGTGAAACTTTACAAAGTTCTACGAACAATAAAAATAGCCTGCAAATAAAAAGTCAAGCAGAAATTAATGAACTTTGAAAATTTTATACAGGTTGAAAAAAGAGTATCACAATAAGACCACCGCAATGCGCTGGTCTGAAGCAAAGTATGGTATCGAAATCAGCTTTCCCTGGTTCCCTCCAGAAAAGCAAGGTATTCCCGAACCCGTCCGTAATAAACACGGAGAAACTTATTGGCTCCCGCAGTCATATAGACATAATACGGCTTGCCTTCTGATCGTTTCTTGTCCATGAAGGCATAGACCG
Organism: Faecalicatena fissicatena; assembly: GCF_016900595.1. Classification (NCBI taxonomy): domain Bacteria; kingdom Bacillati; phylum Bacillota; class Clostridia; order Lachnospirales; family Lachnospiraceae; genus Faecalicatena; species Faecalicatena fissicatena. The sequence continues at coordinate 779 of NZ_JACLYY010000005.1, read as the reverse complement.
GATCATCTACCGGAAAACGTTTGATCAATCCGTCCATGATCTGAAACAGTGTTTTTCGCAGGCTTGGAGAGCCCTTCTTTGAGGTGCGTACACTTTTCTGGTTACGTTTGCCGGAATCGTTCTTACCAGGATCAACACCGGCGAAAGCAGTAAGCGCTTCTCTGTGAGTGAAACGGGTAACGTCTCCGATCTCAGCCATAAGCTGGGGGCCAAGTGATGGACCGACACCGTTCATTGCCATAACGACCGGGTATTCCGGGAGTGTGGCGGCAGTCTGATCCATTTTAAGGCGGAGAGCCTCCACGGTCTGTGAAGCAGTATTCAGCATCGTAACAGCCTGCCGTATCAGCGTTTTTGTGCTGTCATCTTTCGGAAATACAGCGATCAGGTCAGAAGAGCCCAGATAGATTTTTTGCGCCTTTGCGGCACTGAAGTTATAACCGTTGCGTTTGCACCACTTCTGGTAATGCTCCGTAAAGGCCTGCAGAGACTTGCTGCGTACACAGTCCACATGCCAGTAGGTATAGACAAAGTCCACCCATTTCTGAGTGCCGTCACTGCGGGCAGGACTGTTAAAGAAGTCATTGGCACCGGGATAGGATTGATCCAGAAGGGCAATAAGATTGTTTTTCATGGCAGTTTTCTGGTCCATATAGAAACCGAACTGCCGGTTCATTGTTTTGAGTTGGCTGCGTGTTTTATAATCCCTGATCAGGATGGGATTGACAGCGCTGACAAAGATGCCGGCGTCAGAGAGCCAGTTGGCAACCGGTTCATAG